>CAYVOE010000081.1:0-14633 GCA_964452795.1 uncultured Nitrospiraceae bacterium | reverse complement strand
TGTCGCCCAAGATGCAGATCGGCCTGTTGCGCGTGCTCCAGGAGCGCGAATTCGAGCGCGTGGGCGGCACCGAGACCCTCAAGGTCGACGTGCGCGTCATCACGGCGACCAACCGGGACCTCGAAAAGCTCATGGAGGAGGGCAACTTCCGCCAGGACCTCTACTACCGGCTCAACGTGTTTCCCATCCACATCCCGCCGCTGCGCGAGCGCCGGGTCGACATCCTCGACCTCGCCAACTTCTTCGTCGAGAAGTACGGCCGGCTCATGCAGAAGGACATCCGCCGCATCTCGACGCCCGCCATCGACATGCTCACCAGCTATCACTGGCCGGGCAACGTGCGCGAACTCGAGAACTGCATCGAGCGGGCCGTGTTGCTGAGCACCGACGACGTCCTCCACGGCCATCACCTCCCCCCCACGCTCCAGACCGCCGAGGCCAGCGGCACCGTGGGCAAGGAGACGCTCCAGGACACCCTCGACCGCGTCGAGCGCGAGATGATCATCGAGGCCCTGAAGAATAACCGCGGCAACAAGGCCAAGGCCGCCGAAGCCCTGGGCATCACGGAGCGGATCATGGGCCTGCGCGTCGAGAAACACGGCATCGACCCGCGGATCTACAAGAAAGCCCGGACAGCCTGACTCGGACGCCGCTTTACGACGACGTCAGGATCTTCTCCAGCACCGCGCGGATCACCCGGCTGTAGGCGGTGTAGACGACCGAATTGACGAAGTCGTGGAAGGCCGGCCAGAAGAAGTACAGCACCACCAGCAGGGCCAGGATGCCAAAGGGGCTCGAGAGCAGGCGGCTCACGAAACGCGTCACGAGCTCCACGGTTCCGCCGAGGAGTCCCACGGCCTTGCCCAACACGGCGCCCGCCAGCCGTGCCAGGCTCCGCGCCGCCGCCTGGGCCGCCCACGCCAGATCGCTCTGGTGCACCAGTCCCCGGCTGCGGCTCGCCAGTCCGTCGGGCGCGCATACCAGGGCCAGCGACGTGTGGCCCACCTGCAGGATGCCGCCGTGGCGCAGGATCCGGGAGCGCACCACGCCCGCCCGCTCGCCGTCCACCAAGACGGGCGCGCCGTCGACGCTGCGCACGCGGTAGCCGTCCGACACCACGCTGACGGCGGCGTGCACCGGCCGCACGGCCGTGTCGAGGCGCACCTGCACGGCGCAATCGGGGTCGCGGCCGATCTGCAGGGGGGTGCGCGGAATGGGGAATTCGGCGCCGTCCTCGGGCCCGTTGATGATGACCAGAAAATCGGGATGGCCGGCGGATCTCATGAGACCTTCCTGTCCGCGTGTGCGTGGGGCTCCTTGCGGAAGGTCAGCACCTCGCCGTCCATGAGCACCCCGATGACGTCGCCCGACACGAATCGATTCTCGAGGATGAGGTCGCCGATGGGATTCGCCACGAGCCGTTCCACGGTCCGCCGCAGCTCGCGGGCGCCGTACTCGGCGCTGTAGCCCTCCCGGGCAAGGTATTCGTACGCCCCCTGGTACACCTTCAGATCGATGCCCTTTTCGCGCAGCCGTTTCCGCAGCTCTTTCAGGAAAATCTTCAGGATCGAGCGGACGTCCTCGAACAGCAGCGGGTAGAAGGGCACGATCTCGTCGATCCGGTTGATGAATTCCGGTCGGAAATGGACCCGCAACTCCTCGAGCAGTTCGTGGCGTCCCGCGGCGCCGCCCGACCGCTGGAGCAATTCGCCGCCCACGTTGGACGTGAGGATGAGGATGCAGTTGCGGAAGCCGACCTCGCGGCCCCGAGCGTCTTTCAACCGCCCCTCCTCCAAAATCGGCAGAAGCACGTCGAACACACGCGCATGGGCCTTCTCGATCTCGTCGAACAGGAGGATCGAAAAGGGCTTGTTCCGCACGGCGGAGGTCAGGCGCCCCTCTTCCTCGTGGCCCACGTAGCCCGGCGGCGCCCCCAGCAGCCGCGAGACCGAATGGGACTCCACGTACTCGGACATGTCGAAGGCGATGAGGTGGTCGCTCGAACCGAACAGCCGTTCCGCCAGTTCCTTGGCGAGCTGGGTCTTCCCCACACCGCTGGGCCCGACGAAGAGCATCACGGCGTTGGGCCGATTCGGATCGGCCAGGCCCGCCCGGGCCCGCTTCACCGTGGCGGCCACCTTGGCGGCGGCCTCGTCCTGGCCGACGATGCGTTCCCGCAGCTTCCGTTCGAGCTGGCCCATCAACAGGCGATCTTCGGCCGTGATCTCTTCCACCGGGATGCCGGTGACCTGGCTGACCACCTTGCGGATGTCGTGGGGCGTCACCTTCTCCGCCATGGGCTCGCCCGACGAGTCGAAATCGGGGATCGGCCCCGCCTTGCGGGCCAGCGCCTTGAGCCGGTACCGGGCGCAGGCCTGGTCGACTACGTCGATGGCTTTGTCGGGCAGTTGCCGGTTCGGCATGTAGCGCTGCGTAAGGGCGATGGCGGCGTGGAGCGCCCGCCGGCCGATGTGGATGCCGTGGTGACGCTCGAAGGACGGCCGAAGCGCCAGCAGAAGCTGGTAGGTGGCCGATTCCGACAGGGGCTCGATCCGCACCATCTGGAACCGCCGCTCGAGGGCCGGGTCCTTCTCGATGAACTTGCGGTACTCGGCAATGGTGGTGGCGCCGATGCACCGGATCTCGCCGCGGGCCAGGGCCGGCTTCAACAGGTTCGCCATGTCGAGAGAGCCGCCTTCCGTGGCTCCGGCCCCCATGATGAGGTGAATCTCGTCGATGAACAGGATGGTCTTCTTCTGCTTCTTCAGCTCGTCCACCAGGGCGTGCAGCTTCTCTTCGAAAGATCCGCGATACTGGGTCCCGGACATCAGGGCGCCCACGTCGAGCTCCCGGATCCGCCAGCCGCCGAGCAAGCCGCCCGGCTCGTTCTTCGCCGCCGATACGGCCAGCCCTTCCACGATCTTGGTCTTGCCCACGCCGGCTTCCCCGACGAGGATGGCGTTGTTCTTGTTCTTGCGCGCCAGGATCTGGAGGATCTCGAAGGTCTCTTTCTCGCGTCCGATGGCGGGCTCGATCCGGCCCCGGCGGGCTTCTTCCGTAAGGTCTCGGGTCAGCGTGTCGAGGACGCTGCGCCGGGCTTCGGCCGGAGCCGCCTCCCCCTCCGACACGCGAACGGGCGCGCGCTCGGGCTGCGGCGACGGTTCCTCCCGGCGCGCCGGGTCGTCGGGAACGGTCGGGGCGACCGATGCACCGGATGCCGGACGCGACGAAGCCAGGGCCTCGCGCAGTTCTTCGATGAACTCGCCCCGGTTCATGGCCAGGGCGTCCATGAGTCGGCTGGGGGCCGCGTGGGCGTCGGCCAGGATCGCCAGGAGGAGGTGGCCCGCCGTGGGGCGCGACCGGTTCAGCCGATCCGCGAGGCGTGCCGCTTCGCTCATGGCCGCCGCGCACCGGGGCGTGTAGAAGATCTCGGGACTCATGGGCGGCAGGGTCCCCTGCCAACGGGCCCGTTCGAGCTCCCGCGCCACCGTCTGCAACACGGACCCGTACTTCTCGGCGACGGCGCGGGGCAGGAACTGGGGCTTGTCGGCCAGCAGCGCGAAGAGGTGCTCGACCCCCACGTAGCGCTGGCCACGCCGCAGGCTCAGCGTCGCCGCCTCATCCAGCAGGGCACTCGTCTCCGGCGAAACTGGAACGTCCACGGACACCCCTCACGCACGTCCCCCTCTGTCGTCGTTCTGCCGCCGCAGGGCCTCGGGTCCCGCCGGAGGACGCATGCCGGTACCCGCCGTATTATCCTACCAGAAAGGCGGAAACCTTCCGATCATTTGGCCGGGATCTCGACGGAGACGGCGGGACCGCGAAACAGGGCGCGCACGAAGTCGAAGAGTCGGTCCACCACGCTGTAGAGGGTCGGCACAACCACCAGGGTGAGCACCGTGGCGAAGGCCAGGCCGAACGCGACGGCCACCGCCATGGGCCCCCACCACTGGGCGCTGTCGCCTCCTACGATCCAGTCGAAGTTGCGGAAGTCGTAGCTGAGACCGAACACCATGGGGATCAGCCCGAGTATGGTGGTAATGGCGGTCAGCATGACCGGACGGAACCGGGTGACGCCCGCCTGGACCACCGCCTCTTCCCGGGGGAGGCCGCGGGCGCGCAGTTGAAGCACGAAGTCGAGGAGGACGATGGCGTTGTTGACCACCACGCCGGCAAGGCTGATGATGCCGATGCCCGTCATGATGGTGCTGAAGGGCATGTCGAACACGATGAGGCCGAGGAACACGCCCGCCAGCGACAGGATCACCGACGTCATGATGATCAGGGGCTGGATGATGCTGTTGAACTGGGCCACCAGCACCAGCGCCACCAGGAGCAGGGCCATGATGAAGGCCTTGCTCAGGAACGCCATGGCCTCCTCCTGGTCCTTGTTCTCGCCGGTGTAGTTTATCGAATACCCCGGAGGCAACGGCAGGTCCGCCAGCAGGGTCTGCACGTCCCGAAGCACGTCGGCCGCGTACCGGCCCGGAGCCTCCTCCACCTCGGCCGTGACGGTCACGGTGCGGCGCCGGTCCACGCGGGTGATGCTGCCGAGTCCGGCGCCGTGTTCGAGCCGCGCCACGGACGAGAACGGAATGGGCTGCCCGTTCAGGTTGATCAGCTCCATGTCCTCGAGGTTGGTGAGGTCTTCCCGGAAATCCTTGGGGAAGCGCACCGTCACGTCGTATTCCTCGTCCCCTTCCCGGTATTCACCCGCCTTGCGCCCGTTGACGGCGGCCTTCACCGTCAGCCCGATGAACTGAGTGTTGAGCCCTTCGCGCCAGGCCTGCTGCCGGTCCACGATCACGCGCACCTCCGGCTTGCCCTTGTCGTAGTCGTCGCGCAGGTCGACCAGGTTGGGCACGTGTTTGATCCGGTCCTGAACCTCCTGAGCCAGCGAAGCCAGGGTCGCGAAGTCGTCGCCGCTGATCTCGATGTTGACGGGCGGTTCGGCCGGCGGACCCTCCTGTTCGCGGTCGATGCGCACCTCGGCGCCGGTGATGGCCGAGCACTTTTCCCGCAGCTCCGCAATGATGGCGCTGGGCCGGCGCTTCTGCTCCGCCAGCTTCGGGAACTCGAGCGTAACACGGCTCAGATGGGTCGTGTTCGCTTCGGTCTCGCCGAAAAAGCTCACGCCTTTCGAACCCACGTTGGTTATCACGAACTTGAGGTGCTCCCGGTAGGGCTCGATCAGGGCCTCCACTTGCCGGACCAGCGCGTCCGACGTGGCCAGGTTGGTGCCTTCCGGGGCTTCGATATCGATCCAGGCCCGCCGGGGCTCCGTCTCCGGGAAGAACACCACGTGGGCGTGGGTGAAGTAGTAGGTCGTGATGAGGGCCAGCAACACCACCGCCAGGGCCAGGGTCGAGCCGGGCCAGCGCAGCGCGAGCCGAAGGGTGCCCTCGTACGCACTCAAAACGGCCGCGGCCGTGCGGTCGAATGCCCGAGGTATCACGCCGCGGGCCTCGGGGTCGCGCAACGATCGAGGCGGATGGACGAGGGCGTACAGCCCCAGGGTCATCGCCACGGTCGCCCCGTAGCGAATCCGGCGCCCCAGGCTGGGCGTGCCCGCGTCCGGCTCCACTTCCTTCATAAACAGCGATGCCAGGGCCGGATTGACGATGAGCCCGACGAAGAGCGAGCCCGACAACGCCATGATCAGCGTCATGGGCAGGTAGAGCATGAAGCTCCCCATAATGCCCGGCCAGAAAAGCAGCGGCAGGAACGCCACGATGGTGGTAAGGGTGGACCCGATGATGGGCCAGGCCACCTCCGCTGCCCCGTCCTTGGCCGCCTGCACGCGATTCTTGCCCATGTGGACGTGACGATAGATGTTTTCGACCACCACGATGCCGTTGTCCACCAGCATGCCCAGGGCCAGGATCAGGCTGAACAGCACCACCATGTTCAGCGTGACATCGCTCAGGTAGAGCAGGGTGAAGGCCACGAACATCGAGAAGGGTATGGCCAGGGAGATGAAAAAGGCATTGGATAGCCCCATGAACAGAAAGATCACCGCCAGCACCAGGATCAGTCCGCTCAGAATGCTGTTTTCGAGCTCGGCCACGATGTCGCGGATGTCGTTCGACAGGTCCGTGGTGATGGTGGCCTCCACCGTCGCCGGGAAGGTTCGGGACGCCTCCTCCAGAAGCGCGCGGATGTCGTCCGAGATGCGGATGATGTTCTCCCCCGAGCGCTTCGAAATCGCCAGCGTCACCGAGGGTTCGCCGTCCAGCCGCGAAAGGGTCGTAAGCTCCTTGAACGTGTCCTTGACCGTGGCGATGTCGCGGAGATACACGATGCCGGTGTCGCTCGATTTCACCACCAGGTCGAACAATTCCGCGGGGTTCGTGAACTCGCCCGGCACCCGCATGTTGTACTTGGCCTCGCCGATGTCCAGCGTGCCGCCCGGCGTGTTGACGTTCTCCAATTGGGCGATGGAGACCAGATCCGCCAGCGACACGCCGTACTGGACCACGCGCTTGGGATCGACCTCGATCTCGATCTCCCGCGTCACCCCGCCGACCACCTGGACGTTCAACACCCCCGGAATGGTCTCGATGGCGTCCTCGAGGTCCTCGGCGATGTCGGTCAGGACCGGCACGCCCACCCGCCCCGTCAGCGCCACCGTAATGATGGGAAGTTCCGAGATGTTGATCTCGTACACGAAGGGGTCGTCGGCCTCGGCGGGCAAATCCGGCTTGGCCTGGTCGACCTTGTCCTTGACCTTCTGCAGCACGTCGTCCACGTCGAGATCCGCCTCGAACTCGACGCTGATGTTCGACATGCCCTCCACGCTCGACGACTTGATCTGCTTGACGCCCGACGTGCCCGTGAGCTTGCGCTCGATGGGAATGGTAATCAGGGTCTCGATGTCGCCGGGCGCCACGCCCTCGTAGGTGGTCACCACGTTGATGAAGGGGACGATGACCTCGGGGCTGGACTCCCGAGGGAGCACCACGTAGCTGTATATCCCCGTCACCGCCAGGAGGACGAGTATGACGAATACGGTGATGCTGCGATCGATGGCCAGATTCGAGAGGATCATGGCAGGGTCTCTTGGACCGACACGGGCGCGCCGTCGCGCAGATCCCGCTGCCCCACCACGATGACGCGGTCGCCGGCCCCCAGCCCGTTAACCACCTGCACTTCCTCGCCCAGGAACACCCCCACCTCGATGGGCCGCAACCGCGCGACGCCGCCGTCTTCCACGAAGACGTGGCGGCTGTCATCCAGGGTGATGACGGAGAACACCGGCACGGCCACCGCGTCCGGGTAGGACTCCCGGACCAGGCGAACGCGGGCGATCATGCCCGGACGGAGAATGCCCTCCTCGTTGTCCACGGCAATCTCGGTCGAAAAGGTCCGGGTCGAGACCTCCGCCGTGGGCGCGATCCGGTGCAGCGAACCGGAGAAGGCCCGGCCCTCGAGCGCGTCCAGCGACACCTCGGCCGGGTCGTCGGGCGCGAAACGCACCACGTCGCGCTCGGGGATCCCCACCACCACCTTCACCTTGTCGACCTGGACCAGGCGGACCAGCGGAGCGCCCATGTCGACGAACTCGTCCCGCTGCTTGTATATCTTGTCCACAACACCCGCGAACGGCGCTTTGATCTGGCTCTTGGCCCGTTGAATCTTCAGGTTCTCGAGCCCGGCGTGGGCCACGGACCGCTGCGTCTCGGCCCGCTCCATGTCCTGCCGGCTCCCGATGCCTTCCCCCACCATGCGCCGCAGCCGGTCGAACTCCTGGTCGGCGAACTGGACCTGCGCCTCGAGCTCTCGAAGCCTCGCCTCGAGGGTCTGAATGTCCAGGGCGAACAGGAGCTGGCCCGCCGACACCCGGTCGCCTTCCTCAATGGCCTGATGGGCGATGCGGCCGCCTAATTCGACGCTGAGAGTCACGTCGTCCCAGGGCTCGACCCTTCCGGTCAGGTTCAGCGCGTCCTCCAGCGTGACGGAGCGCAGCGTCTTCACCTTGACGTTGGGCACCTTCTCCGCGTCGTCCGTCGTGTCCACGGCCTGGGCCGCCCCCCGGCCTCCGGCGCTCGTCAGGATCAGGGCCACACCGGCACCCCCCGCCCCCAGGATGGCCAGAACAAGGAGCACACCTATCCACCACCGTCTCATAGGACTCACGCCTTCCGAATTGCTCTCGTTCATCCGCCCGACCGCGCCCGCGCGCCCGAGCCTTCAAGACGGCTCCCCATCGGCGATGCCGAGCCGGAGCCGCCGAACTTTCCTCTAAGTCGCCCGAGAGGCGGCCCCGTCGAAGAACAGGTCCACGAGGCCGCTTCCTAATTCCGCGGTAAGATGCGCACCGGGACGGTGCAGTCTCGCCATCACGTGCATATCCATGACGCCGCAGAACGCCAGGGCCAGCGCTTCCGGATCGTCGCCCCGCAGCTCGCCCGATTCCAGCCCCTCGCGCATCACCTCCACAATGAGGTCGAACCGCGCCTCCACAAGGCCCATCTGGTCCAGCCGGGGTCCCGCTTCCGGCGGAGCGAACAGCACCTGCAACAGGAGCCGCACCCGTTCCGGAGCGTCTTCCGTCCAGGCAAAGGTCGCCTGCGTGATCGCCTTCAGCCGGCTCCGACATCCCTCGACGGACCGGCCCGCCGCCTCCACGTCGGCAACGACCTTCGCGAAAAGGCCTTCGATCAGCCGCGTGAACAGATCTTCCTTGTTCTTGAAGTAGTAGTAGAGGACCGGGCGGGTGACTCCGGCGTCTTCAATGATCTCCCGGATGCTCGTCCCGTCGTACCCTTTCTGGGCGAACAGACGGAGGGCGCTGTCGCGCAGCCGCTGCTCGGCTTCGTTGGCAACGCGAGCCTCACCCCCGGTATCGACTGCGGCGCCCGTGTCCACCTGAGTTCCCCCGTGGCCGCATCGCCTTCTGCGGCTTGACCTACCGTTCGTTAAACCGTCCGATCCTACGACTACTCAAACCGCCGTGTCAATGAATTTCGCATCGACCTTCCGCTCGTCCCGCGGGCGGAGTCGGGCTCCACAACCGATACGCGGCAGGGACTGGGCGCAAAGGCCGCCCCGATGTTTGCTTACTTATAGTAATAGCTCGGGCCGAAGAAGCGGTCGGTCCACTCGCCGTTGGCCGCCCACGGAGACTGGGTGCATTCCCAGGCCGAGTAGAAAGACACCCCGATGAGCAGCCCGACGAAGATCCATTCCCACCGCCGCCGCACGGTCGCCAGCAACGGCGCGCCCATGAGCAGCAGCATCGGCATGGCGACGATGTACCAGCGGAACCCGTAGGCCTCGCCGCCGTAGTTGTTCGTACGGAACAGGTAGTACAAGGTGAGGATGAGGAAGCCCAGGCCGCCGACCAGGATCGGCCCGCGGTAGGGCATGTCCCGGCGCAGGAGGGCTCGCACCAGCGCCGCCGGGCCGACCAGCAGGATGGGGAACAGCGCGAACAACCCGTTCCGTCCCACGGTCATGTGGAACAGGTAGGTCGATTTGGGCTCGTTCAGCGCATCGATCTGGATGGGGTGGCGCCAGTAGGATCCCCGGTAGAGGTACAGTTCCTCGCGGGTCTGGACCGGGAGCGGAGAACCCGTCGTCGCGTACATGATGCCCGCATGGACCCCCAGCGGAACGACCGCGCCCAGGCCCGTCCAGAGCAGCGTCTTTCCGGGATGCTTCACCAGAAGGGCCACCCCGGCGAGAAATACGAAGATGGTGGCGGGCGTGTCGATGGTAGGCACCAGGCCGCCGCAGAACCCGAAGGCGAAGAAGCGCCAGGCCGTCGGCGCCTGCCCGCCCAGGACGATGCCGAGGGCGATGTATACCGCGATGACCGTGAGGCACGCGCCGGGGACGTGGTTGTTGATGTTGATGCTGTATCCCCAGAGCTGCGTGCAGAACGCCGCACAGAAGAACAGCACCAGCCGAGCCAGGGGGTCCTCCACGACCATGTACAGCGTCTTCAGGAAGAACACCAGCGTGAGGATGTAGGGCACGCCCACCAGGGTCATGGTGAGGAGGCGAATGATCTCGTTCGTGTCTTCGGGATCGTTGAGATCGAGGCCGAAGAGCGCCCGGAGCACCACGTACTCCCCCGTCATCAACAGGGGCAGCACGGGCGGTTTGCTCGACAGGATCCGGCCGTTCACCTGGACCTTGTCAATCGTCCCCTGCTCGAATCGGTTGGCTTCCTGGTCCAGGGGCCGATCGATGTACCACGTCCCGTCTTCCGTCAGGCTGTACACCGTGGCCAGCCGGCTGTAGGCGGGATCGCCGAAAGACTTGGCGTAGGTGCCCATGATCACGAACACCACCGCCAGGCATAGCACCAGCGTCTCGGCTATCCGAAAAGGCTTGACGTGTTCCACCGATAGTCCCACCCCGAGCCGCGGCCCGCGCACTCAGTCGCCGCCGGTAAGGGTCGACCAGGTCCGGCTGAGCCAGCCCCGTTCCTCTTCGTCCGCCGCCAGCGTGCCTTCCCGAGGACGCACGGCCACCCACTGCTCGTTCACCCATTCCTCGGTACGGTCGGCCACGAAAAGGCTTCCCACCTTTTCCCAGGAGGCGCCGCGCCATTCGAAATTCACCACTTCCTCGCCCGTGTCGCGCAGGAAGTCGGCGTCGTTGCGGGCTCCGTCGCGGTTGCGGTGGAGCCGGGTGGCGAACCGTTGCTTCTCGAGCCGCACCGTGGCCTGGTAGGGCGTGAGGCGCGAATCGGTCTCGGCGATGGTGACGTCGGCCGAGGCCGCCCCGCCGGGATAGACCGAGTACTCGCGGTAGAAATAGGGACGCCGCCGAACCAGGCGCTGCTCGTCGCCCGAGTTGCGGTCGATGTGCCGTTGAATGGCCTGTCGCAGCCGGGCATCCCGCTCCGATTCCGACACACCGAGGGTCTCGACCGGGGCGGAGGCATCGGCCGCGGAGGCCGCCGCCGGTTGAGGCGCGTCTCTATCCCAGAACTTCAGATGGGCGCACGAAGCCCCCAGCGCTACCAACAGCGTCAGTGCCAGAACTCGTACCAAGCCCGTCTTGTCCATTCCGGTTTCATCTCTCCGTACACGCGCTCGGGGCCGCCCGGCGGGTCATCCCCCTGCTCATTCGAGAACGTTTTTCCACTTCGCTCACAAAGGTGAATTATATCATATCGCCCGCGGCGCGATTCCACCCGATATCGCGCCGCGGACACACCGCTGCGACCTTTATCGGCCGTGGGGCCCGATTCTGGACACGATCGCGTCCCGGGATTTCGACCGGCACGAAGAAAAAGGGGCCCGTCCCCCTTCGGAACGGGCCCGACTTTTCTTCATAATCCTGCGAGGATAGCGTTCGACCGCGTCAACCCGCCGTCAGCGGCGCGGCCCCCAGCTCGGCGTCTGGACGGGCATGCCTATGGTGATTTCCCGATCGCGCGTCCGCTGGGCGCCCACGTCCACCACGCGAAGCTGCTTGCCCTGCGTGCGGTGGAACATGATGTGGCGCGAGTCGGGCGACCAGACCGGCGCCTCGTTGGTCCCTTGCGACGTCAGCGTCCGCACGTTCGAGCCGTCCGCGTTCATCACGGCAATATGAACGCCCCGGTTGTCGCTGACGAAGGCGATGCGGGCGCCGTCGGGCGACCAGTTCGGGTCGAAGGCCTTGCCGTAGGTCATGGAAAGGCGCCGGGGATTGCTGCCGTCGGCCCCCATTACCCAGATCTGGGGCGGGCCGCCCCGTTCGCTCACGAAGGCGATGCGGCTGCCGTCGGGACTGAACGTAGGCGACGTGTCAATGGCCTTGTGATCGGTGAGCCGGCGCAGGCCGGACCCGTCCACGTTCACGCGATAGATCTCGAGGTTCGCGTCCTTGCTCAGGACGATGGCCAGGGAGCGGCTGTCCGGCGCCCAGGACGGAGCGATGTTGACCCCCACGTGCTGGGCCAGGGGCGTCACCGCGCCCGAATTGACATCGAGCACGTAGAGCCAGGGATACCGGTCCTTATAGGACACGTAGGCGATCTTCGTGCCGTCCGGCGAAAACTTCGGCGTGATCGAGATCGACCCATGCCGCGTAAGCTGCTTCACGTTCTTGCCGTCGTAGTCGGCGATGTAGATCTCTTTGACCCCGCCGCTGCCCGAGCTGAAGGCGATGCGCGACGTCGCGATGCCCAGGGTCCCGGTGGCGTATTTGGTCACCTCATCCGAGAAGCGGTGGGCGATGAGGCGGAGCAGCGACTTGTCTTCCGTATACCGCTGCCCCATGACCTGCTGTCCCGTGGCCACGTCGAGAAGCCGCAGTTCCGCCTGAATCATGTTGCCCTGGCCCCGGATCACGCCGTGGACCAGGTAATCGGCCGCCGTCTGGCGCCAGGCGTCAAAGTCCACCTGGGCCGGGTCGGGCGGAAAGGACGTAAATCCGCGAGGGAATTCCGACGGCAGCATCAACCGAAACAGGCCGGTGAAGTCCAGGTCGTAGACCACCACGTTGGACATTTCCTTGGCCACGTCGTGGAGGTCCGGCGTCGCCAGGAAATAGGGCACCGCGATGGGAGTGCGGAGGTCGCCCGCGCGCGGCCCCGGATCGATAACGGTCGGTCCCGTGTCCTGCGCCGCCGCCCAACCGGCCCCCCACAAACAGAGTACTGCTGCAATCGCTCTCCTCACGGCCTCCTCCTTGCTCGTGTTCTACGCCAGCCTGAAAATAAAGATAACCTGCTGCCGGTTGCCCGTGAATCCCTGCGGCAGCGGCGGGAAGGGCGCGGCCGTCCGAATCGCGTTCAACCCCGACTGATCGAGGGACGCATCGGACGACGGTTCCACTATCTGCGGATCGCCTATCAGGTTGCCGTTGCGGTCCACCCAGAAGGCGATCGCCACCTTGTTGGCGCGGCCGATGCCCCCCGGCTCGTTCCAGAACCGCAGCACCTGCCGCTCCACCTGCTTGGCCCACGTGCTGAGCACGCTGGGCAGGCCCCGCTGCGAGATGCCCGTCTCCACCGAGTTGGGATCGCCGTAGCCGGTCTGGGCCTGGGTGCTCGGCCGCGCGTTGGCCAGGCCGCCCCCGCCCCCGGACTTCGATCCCGCCGACGGAGCCCCCGCCTTCTCCAGGTCCTCGTCCAGCAACGAGGCCAGGTCCAGTTCCGGAGCCGGAGCGGGCTTGGTTTCCTTCTTCGATTCCGACTTCGGCGGCTCGGTCCGCTTCGGGGGATCGGGTTTCTTCTCCTCCTTGGGCGGATCCGGCTTCTTCTCCGACGCCTTGGGCGCCGGCTTTTTCTCCTCCTTGGGAGGTTCGGGCTTCTTCACCTCCTTGGGCGGGTCCGGCTTCTTCTCTTCCTTCGGCGGCTCGGGCTTTTTCTCTTCCTTAGGCGGATCCGGCTTCTTTTCTTCCTTGGGAGGCTCCGGCTTGGGCTCCTCCTTCTTCTCTTCCTTCTTGGGCGGAGCCGCGGGCGGCGCCTCGGGCGGGCCCGGCGGGAGCCCCTCCACCCGCGTCGACTCCAGGCCCTCGGGCGCGTCGGGCAGACCCGCCGCCAGGAATTCCATCACGAAACCGCCTTCCACCGGAGGGCCGCCGCCCCACCAGTGCGCCGCGCCCACCGCGCCGCCGATGACCAGGGCGTGGGTGATCACAGACATCCCCACCGCCCGCCGCAAACGCCTGCCGGCCCGTCGATCGCGAAAGTCGTATTCGTCTCGTATATTCATGGGCTCATCCGGAACGACCGGCCCGCGCCGCCCGCGAATCGGGGCGGCGCCGCCTTGAAACATGTCTCCGTCGCTCATCGCACCGTCCCCTCGCGCCCTCGGAATTTGCTGTTCGGTGGATTCGGGATGGGTTCCCCGCAACAGCGCATGTTAACCAAGCAAGTCGCGTAATTCAAACAATTCGGACACACCCACCCACTCCCTGAGATCCCTCGAATGGCCGAAAGGTTCCCACATATTGTGGATCGGGGGGTACCCGGATAGCCTATGAGGTGCCCATCGCACTATACCATAGCGAAGGGTAACCCGAAACGCCTATATGCGATTTCCATCGGATCCGTCCTCCGGAGGCTACGGAAAACCTGGCAAAGTGGGCCAGACACAGAAAAAGGCCCCGGAGGGGTTGAGTCCTCCGGGGCCTGTAAAGATGCGCCGGCGGCGACCGACTCTCCCACGGGGTTGCCCCCGCAGTACCATGGGCGCAGGCGGGCTTAACGGCCGTGTTCGGAATGGGAACGGGTGGAACCCCGCCGCCATGGCCACCGGCAAAAAAAAGATGGCTGACAGCGAATGCAAGGGTAACCGTTGCGACGTAATCGTTCTTTCAGGGAAGCATCGGGGCCAGACCCGCGCGCCGGCGTTGTTCAAGCAGGCTTCCGAATCGGAAACCCGTCTCGCTATGAGAGCTCTTGAATAAGGCCAAGCCGCACGGGCGATTAGGACCGGTCGGCTCCACGCCTCGCGGCGCGTCCACCTCCGGCCTATAAACCGGGTAATCTTCCCGGGCCCTTGAGCGACCTTGCGGTCGGGGAGATCTTATCTTGGGAGGGGCTTCGTGCTTAGATGCTTTCAGCGCTTATCCCTTCCGGACATGGCTACCCGGCGGTGCCACGGGCGTGACAACCGGATCACCGGCGGTCCGTCCGCCTCGGTCCTCTCGTACTAGAGGCGGCTTCCCTCAAATCTCCTGCG
>CAYVOE010000080.1:9366-14774 GCA_964452795.1 uncultured Nitrospiraceae bacterium | reverse complement strand
AAGACCGGTCACCCAGTTCGGGCACGTTGGGCGGCGCGGCCTCGAGGGTCCAGTGGTCCGGCGAGCTGATCCGCGTGGCGTACGAGTCGAACTCGGGGAACAGCTCGGTCGGGGCGACCCGGCCCGACACGAAGGCCGGCACCGTCGGGGCGTTGGCGTCGAACCGCGCGGGGATCAGCGAAGGCTCCAACTCGCCCGCGATCCAGGTGGCGCCGGCGTTCAGCGCTCCGGGCGGCGGCATCACCTCCGCCTCGATGCGGCGCACGGGACGCACCATGATCTCGTTGATGCGAATGGACTCGATCCCGGCCTGGGTGTAGGTGATGGTCCGGGTGTCGCCGCCGGAGATAACTTCCCACCACGGGTCGGGAGAGTTCACGGGCATCTCGGTGCGGGCCAGGTTGCGGTCGCGGTCGTCCCGGATGGCCACCGCGTACTGGGCCGCCCGGAGCTGATCGTCCGACGGCATGCCGTGGTACGACTCGCCGAGAATGGTAAAGGGATTCCCGACGGTCGGGTTGGGGTTGGCGATGCTCACGGCGTCGCGGCGCAGGCCCATGGCGAAGAGCCCGGCCATCCCTTGGTATACGGGACCCGGGTCCACGGCCTGGAACGCCGGAGGCGTGAGGGCGAACTCGTCCGTTCCCGGCAGGGCCATCGTCACGGGAGTGTAGCCCCAGTCGAAGGACAAGGCCGCCGCGATGATCTCGGGATAGGTGTAGTTGTAGTCGACTTTGAACCCGGTGGCCTCGGGCCGGATGGGCTGGCCGTTGAGCGTCAGGAAGGGGTAGAAATCCAGGCGCTGACGCATGGGCAGGGCGAACCGGAGCCGGTCGTTGCGGTCCATGGAATGGGCCGTGGCGAGGGGACGCAGTTCTTCGTAGATGCCCGCTCCGATGCCGGAAACCAGCTTGAGCTGGTCGACGGACCGCAGGTAGCGGTCGCCCAGCTCGCCGATCTCGTCTATGAGGCCCGGGGTTTGAACATTCAGATCAGAGTCGAGAATAAGGTCGGCGTCGTTGTCAAGCTCGTCGACCTCGGCGACGGCATTGCGCAGGGGCCGGTAGTACAGATACTCCTGAGGATCGTCGATGCCCTCGAACTGCCAGAAGTTCGAAAAGAGGCCCGAAGATCCGAAGGCGTCGCGCGTCACCGGACCGGCCCCGGTCATAATGGGCCGGTTGTCGCCGTTGAAGTCGATGCCCGACAGGGTCATCCAGAGGGCGCTGCCCGTGTCGTCCACGCGGCCGTAGCCCGGCAGGCTGGCGTCGTAGGCCAGGGCGGCGTCGCCCGTCGCGAGGGCGGGAAGGTCCAGGGCGAGGGTATAGCCCGGAACGTCCGCCGTGCGGAACCCGACGCCCAGCGGCGCGCCGACGAGGAGGTTGCGCAGGTGGTCGGACAGGGCCACGCCGAGGCCGGGGATGGCCCGCGTGTCGTACTCCCGCGGCGAAATGCCCAGGTTGATGGCCCGGGTCAGGGGGACCAGGGCGGGATCGGGGTCTTCCGGATGGCTGCCGTTGCGGAACACGGCCGCGCCCGCCGCGTTGAAGTTCACTTTGCTGCTCTCGTCGTTCACCAGCACCGCGAACCGGCCCGCGAGGTCGCACACGGGCTCGCCGCGGAAGGTGATGACGTTGAGGCTCGGATCGATGCCGAGGGCCGACGCGAGGGCGACGGCGTAGTCCGCGCCCAGGATGGGGTTGTAGCCCTGGGCCCGCTCGCGCTCGTAGAGGCGCCACTGCTCGTCGGACCAGGAGTCCTGGGTGGCGAGGGGCGCCGGCAGGGCGATGACGTAGCCCGTCGAGTTGTTGACGACGAGGTCGTAGTCGTTGTCGAGCCGGTCCACCGTGGCCGGATCGGCCGAGTTGACGACGGTGATGGGCGTGGGCGGGTTCTCGACGCCGGGGAAGGCGTACTCCATGAGGGCCGCGGGATTTACCAGGACGTCGAGGGTGGCGTCGATGGGGTTGCCCGCGGCGTCGCGGAAGGGCGCCGTGAGGAAGATGCGCTGTTCGTCCGCTTCGTCGATGAGGCCGTCGCCGTCGTTGTCGAGGCCGTCGTTGCCGCCCCAGTAGACGAAGTAGGCGATCTCGCCGGGCTCGTCGACGACGCCGTCGAGGTTGTTGTCGATGCCGTCGTTGTCGAGGATGCGGTCCATCGGCATGGGGATCCACATGGAGTCGCGGAGCCCGTCGCCGTCGTTGTCGACGTCGGCCCACTGGTCGATCTGCTCGGGCCCGAGCTGTTCGACGAGGAGATTGGCGCCGCGGAAGTTGGGCGTGCCCGATACGGCGTACACCACCGGCAGCGGGGATACTTCGGCGTCGTTCGTGACCACGAAGGGGTTATTGGCCCCCCCGTAGCTCGGATCGAAGAGATCGGCAGCGTTCAGCTCGACCCGGGGGATGTAGAGCGTGGTCTCGCGGGCCCGGACGACGTCCAGGTCCCAGTCGATCTCGGGGACGTTGCGGAAGCCGGGCTCGTTCACGAGTGGGATCGGGCGTGGGTAAGTCTGGTTAGGATACACCTTCCACGCCCACTCCTTGCCGACGGCCCAGGCCCCGTTCCAGTAGGTCTTCCAGGCATGGTCGATGGACGTGACGGTGGGGTGAACGATGCGGTCGTGATTGAGAAAGGCGACGGCGATGGCCGTGCCGCCGTCCGCCATGAGGTGCGCCTGGGTCTCGAGCTTGACGTTTCGGGCGATCTTCTGTTCCTGGCGGCTGGAATTGAAAAAGGCCAGCACGATGATAAGGAGGATGGCCAGGATCAGCAGGGCCACAACCAGGGCGGCGCCACGGGTTTCGTTACGCTGGTTCGTCATGTCCGCTCTCTTAGATTCAGTGACGGGCGATTCGGGGCCGGAACCCCTCGGTTCAAAGTTCGGGATCTTGAACTCCAAACGAGCCACTCATCACTAACCGCTGCTTCCTCACCCAATATCCAGCCGGCTCAACGGCGGCCGCGTGTAGGCCGTCGGGATGTCGATGGTGGCGTCAAGGACGCGCCGCACGTCGGGGGCCGTGACGCTGGTGGCCGGAAAGATCACCGGCATATGAATATTGATGGCGTTGGGCATACGGGCCGCGAGGGGCGAGCCGAAACCGCGCAGATCCCGCACCGGAGTCGTGAGCGGCGCCGGGAAGGTGACCGTCGCCAGGTCGATCATCAGCGGAGGATCCAGCGTCGGATCCAGCGTCGGATCCAGGACGAAATTCCATTGGCGCCAGAGGTTGTCTTCCGAGTTCCAGTGCCGCCAGAACATCAACTGCTGCGGGACCGTATCGACCACGAAGGTGTTGGGACCCCAGTTGTTGGCGAACTGGCCGTAGTGAAATACGGTGATCCCAAAGCACGCCCGCAGCGAGCCGGGTTCCACGATCGGATCGTTCAGGTTGTCGGGCCGCAGGGTCGGATCGGCCGGATCGAGCGTGATCGGGTCGATGTTGGTGGCGACGATGTAGTCGCGGGGATCGGGCCGCGGGTCCACGGGAAGGCCGTTGGCGTCCAGGCTGAAATCCTCGCGGAAGAACGACGGAAGCAGGGGCACGTTCAGACTTGTTCCGTCGGGGAATCGGATGGGCAGATTCCCCCGGAGCATGCGCAGCCAGAGTTCGCGTTTCTTGGCGTTTTCGATCTGCTCGACGGCCGCCGCCGGACGGAACGCCGTGGGGTTCTCTACGTTTCCACCCGGGAGCACCCGGTATTCGGCGCGGACCCGCTCGAGCTCCGCCACCAGGTTGGACCCTTCCGGAGAACCGGTACCGAGGCGGATCTGCTCTTCCAGGAAGGCGAAGTAATCCAGGCTTTCCTGGCCGTATTCGACGTAGCGCAGCAGGCAGTAGACCTGCTTGATCTCGACGGTGCGGTCGCCCGTGATGGGGTCGTAGCGGTTGACCTGGATCTCGTCGTACTCGGGCAGCCCGATCTGGCGGACCACGTAGCTGACCCGGGCGATGCGGGGATCGTCGCTCTCGCCGTAGGTCCGGCTCTGGTCGGCGAGGCCCACGTACACCATGCCGTAGGGTTCGCCGTGGAAGTTGTAGACGTCGCCGTGGTCGCGCGAGGTGAATCCCGCCGTGAGGTCGTGCTTGAGCACCTGGAAGGCGACGCGGTTGTTCTCGTAGGCGTCCATGGACCGGTAACCGGCACGGACGGCGTGCATGCTGCCAAGGAAGATGGCGGCCAGGCCGGTGAGGATGAGCGACATGATCGCCATGGCCACCAGCAATTCGACGAGCGTGAAGCCCGGCCCGCCTCCGCGGAGGCGGACTAACTTGGAACGCATCGGCCGCAAATTCCTTCTCCCTGTTGCGTAGCGATCGGCGACTCGAGGGCGGTTCGGAGTCGCGGGCAAGGGCCTGGGCCTCTCCCGTTTCCCGACCCGGCGCCTGCCGCGAGCCGCGAGCCTCGATCTTCTACTGTCTGGAAATATACGTAACGAACGACTCGCGCCGTCCGTTGGGCAATTCCACCGTATAGGTCACGCGCTGCAAATACACCTGGTTGGCGCCTTCCATCCGCTGAACGGCGTAGCGCCAGCCCGTGTACAGGACGTTGGCGGCGGCGTGACGCTGCATGACCGGAAGCGTGCTGTTCGGGTCGTAGGTGAAGACCCGGTCGATGTCCGGCCGGTCGAGGAGGAGCACGTCTTCGGCGCCGCGCTGGCGCAGCACGCCGAGGTGCGAATCGGCCTGGGCCGCCGCCACGGTCTGCTCGCCGGCGAGGTGGGCCTCGCGCAGGGCGATGGGCAGCATCCGCATGATGGCGACCACGCCGAAGATGAGGATGGCCATGGCGACCAGGATCTCGACCAGGGTATAGCCGGCATTCGGTTTCATGGGCGCCCTCTTCGCCTCGTTACGACAGGCCATGGACCCGGCCTGTCAGGGGAAACAGTTCCACCTGCGAGTTGGGGACCGGTTCGGTGGTGCCGTCGTCGTGTACCACGAAACGCTCCTCCTGGGAAAGGTGAGGCGAGGGCCCCACCTCGAGCACGTAGCGGGCCTTCTGGTCCGCCCCGTCCGTCTGGAGCACGCCCGTCGGCTTGAACACGTGGGCGGGGAACCGACCTCGGGTGTAGGCCACGGCGGGATCAGCCGTAAGGTCGGGCCGGTACTCGTAGTACTTGACGGGGTCGGAGCCGGGAATCACCCGAGGCAGGATCGGCTCGATTTCGAAGACGCCTGCATCCGGGTCGACCTCAATCCGCACCACGCGAATCGGCGACAGCCCCATGACGGGATAGACGGGATAGATATCTGTCCCATCGTCGTCCTTCAGTGTGGCCGACAGGGTGGGCTCGATGGGAAGCACCGTGGGATCGTTCGGATTGGTCGAGGCCCACAGGATCTTGTCCGTCACCACAGCGTCGTCGGGCAGCATCTGGAACACGCCGTCTTCGTCTT
>CAYVOE010000080.1:0-9356 GCA_964452795.1 uncultured Nitrospiraceae bacterium | reverse complement strand
CGTCTTTGATCGGGACGAAGGGGTAGGCGTCCGGAGCCTCCGAACCGGCGAGCATGGCCAGCAGCGTAGCCCGATCCGGATGGCTCGCGGGGATGGCTTGTTGCAGGGCCTCCACTTCCTCGCGTTTGAGCCGGCGCACGATGGCCATGCCGTCCACCACCAGGGTGAGGTTGTTGGTCTCGCTGTCGATGCGCTCGGTCACGGAATACACCACGGCGGTGTCGACCCGGTTGGCTCCGGCATAGATGCGGGCCGCCTTGAGCTTGGTGAGGAGGTCCCGTGCGGAGGTGTGCACGTCGTCGCGCCCGAAGATGCCGATCCGGTGCAGGGTGGGCACGGCGATGGCCATCATGACCGAGATGATGGCGATGACCACCAGCATCTCGATGAGGGTAAAGGCCGCTTTGTGCGCTCGAAGCGTCAACACTGCCGCTCTCCTGTACAAGGGTTCCGGGGGACTCGTCGGCGGCCGTTGGCCTAGGTGTAGAAGCTCTGCCAGCCGTTTTCGTTGTCCCAGTTGTTGATGTCGTCGCCGCCGCCCCAGAAACGCTTCTCGCTCGAGGGCAGGTCGCCGGGGTGGAAGACCAGCGTATCCTGGTCGTTCTGCATGTTGACGCCCGTCGAGAAGATGTAGACGCCCTTGTCGCGGGGCGCGGGGAATCCGGGCCGGCCGTCGGCCTTGGGATTGCCGGGGATCTTGGCGTCCATTTCGGCCTTGGCCGCGGCGTCGTAGACCCGGACCAGATAGTCGCCGTTGGGCAGCTCTTCGCCGGGCCGATAGCCGCGGAACGGGATGGGCACGGTCGAACCGGAGCCGTCGGGGATGGTCGGCCACGGTCCCACCCAGAAGTTGTAGCGCCGTTCCCACGGATCGGTGCCGAGGTCGGCGAGATAGCTGGTGCCGAGGCGCTTGAAGGCCTCTTCGTCGATGGTCAGGTTATTGCCGATGGCGTTGCTCGCCAGGTAGCTCTTGATTTCCTCGCGGCCGTTCCGTCCCTGCCGCAGGATGATGTACAGGATGGTGGTGAAGCCATCGACCTGGGCCAGGAACTCGGCCTGCGTGGTGGGCGGCTCGAGCAGCGGCGCCGGCTGGGTCGGATCGATCTTCACGAACATATGGCGAAAGCTGGTCTTGTTGGCGTTCTCGAGCACGCTGACCAGGGTGGTGTCGATGGTCTGGATGGTGCTCACGGCGTTGGTCATGCGGGCGCGCAGGATGTGGCCCTGGACCTGGGGGACGACGATGGCGGCGAGGATGCTGATGATGGCGATGACCACCAGCAACTCGACGAGGGTGAATCCGAGCTTGCGCGTCATGGCGTAGACTCCTTGGCCGCCGGGCATCCCTTCGCCGCGCGGACCGACTTCCGGCTTAAACCGATTCCTCTTTCTCTTGTCCATGGTTTCTCCTCAGCCGCCGGAAATCTGGTCGGCCAGCGAGAAGATGGGCAGATACAAGGCAATAACGATAAACCCGATGATGCCGCCGAGGACCACGATGAGGATAGGCTCGATGAGCCGCAGCATGGCTTCCACGGCGGCCTCCACCTCGGCGTCGTAGATGTCGGCGACTTTGATGAGCATGGCGTCGAGGCTGCCGGTCTCTTCGCCCACGTCGATCATGTTCACCACCATGGCCGGGAACACCTTGGCCTGGTCGAGCGGAGCGGCGATGGTGTCGCCCTCCTTGATGCTGTCGTGGACCTTCTGGATGGCGTTCTCGATGATCTGGTTGCCGATGGTCTCCTTGGTGATGCGCAGGGACTGGAGTATGGGCACGCCCGAGGTGATCAGGGTGCCGAGGGTGCGGGCGAACCGGGCCACGGCCACCTTGGTAATGAGGTCGCCGATGAGCCAGATCTTCAGCGACAGCCAGTCCATGGCCACCTTGACGTGATTGATCTTGCGTATCAGCTTGAAGAAGATGATCACGCAGTTGATGATGATCACGCCCTTCCACCACTGGTACTTGACGAAGTTGCCGGCGCTGATGAGCCACAGGGTCATGGCGGGCAGCTCGGCGTCGAAGTCTTTGAAGATCTCGGCGAAGGACGGCACGATGTAGGTCAGGATCATCATCACGATGGCCGTGGCGATGATGACCACGAAGGTCGGGTAGAACATGGCGCCCCGGACCTTGCGCTTGAGGGCCTGGCGCCGTTCCATGAACATGGCGAGACGGCTGAGCACGACTTCGAGCATACCGCCGATCTCGCCGGCCCGCACCATGTTGACGTAGAGCCGGTCGAAGCCGCGGGGATGCTTGGCCAGGGCTTCCGAGAAGGTGGCGCCGGTCTGCACGTCGTAGGCGATCTCGCGCAGCACGTCCTTGAGATTCGAGGGCTTCTGCTGAGCGATGAGGACGTTGAGGCTGCGCAGCAGGGGCAGACCCGCGTCGATGAGGGTGGCGAGCTGGCGGGTCATGATCACGATCTGTTTCTGCCGCAGCCCGCCGATATAGAATTCGTTGAAAGTCTTCTTTTTCTTCTTGGCCCGCCGCTCGTCGCTCTTGCGGGCTTCCCACACGCGGGTGGGGTAAAGCCCGAGCTGCCGGATGTCGTTGAGGGCCAGGGCCTGGGAGTCGGCTTCGACGATGCCGAACTGCTCCTTGCCTTCCTTGTTTTGCGCCTTGTACGCGTACTTCGCCATCGGGCTCCCCCTCGTTTAGTCCTCGTAACGATCCGTGTGGGCCAACACCTCTTCGGCACTCGTGATGCCCTGGGCGATCTTGATCAGGCCTTCCTCGCGCAGGGTGCGCATGCCCTGATGCTTGCGGGCGTACCGGCGCAGGTCGTACGACATGGCCCGATCGAGGATCATGTCGCAAATGGTCTCGTCGACGAGCATCAGCTCGAAGAGGCCGGCGCGGCCCATGTACCCGATGTAGTCGCAGGCCGGACACCCCTTGGCGCGGTACAGCTTGAGATTGGGGTCGGCGCGCCACGAATGGGGAAGACCCAGCTGGTCCATCTCCTCCTCCTCGGGCCGATACGCCTCCCGGCAGTGGCGGCACAGGGTCCGCACCAGCCGCTGGGCCAGGACCGCCTCGAGGGAGGACGTGATCAGGAAGGGCTCCACGTCCATGTCGAGGAGTCGCGTGATGGTCTCGGGAGCGCTGTTGGTGTGGAGCGTCGAGAACACCAGGTGACCGGTGAGGGAGGCCTCGATGGCGATCTGGGCCGTCTCGAGGTCGCGGATCTCACCGACCATCACGATGTCGGGGTCCTGACGCAGGATGCTGCGCAGGCAGTTGGCGAAGGTCAGGCCGATGTCTTCCTTCACCTGCACCTGGACGAGCCGGTCGATCTGCAATTCCACCGGGTCCTCGGTGGTGATGATCTTGACGCCCACGGTGTTGAGCTGATTGAGACACGCGTACAGCGTGGTGGTCTTACCGGAACCCGTGGGGCCCGTCACCAGGAAGATGCCGTTGGGTTTGCTGATGATGGTGTCGATGGCCTTGCGGGTGTGGGGCGTGAACCCGAGCTTGTCGAGGTCGATCTGGACGGCTTCCCGGTTGAGAATACGCATCACCACGTTCTCGCCGTAAAGCGTGGGCAGGGTGGCAATACGAATGTCGATCTCGGTGCCGCCGATCTTCAGCTCGATCCGGGAGTCCTGGGGCAGGCGCCGCTCGCCGATGTCCATGTTGCTCATGACCTTGACGCGCGAAATCAGGGCCAGCGCCAGGGCCTTGGGCGGGCTGACGATCTCGTGGAGCACGCCGTCCACCCGGATCCGGATCCGGAACTCTTCCTCGTAGATCTCGAAATGAATATCGGAAGCGCGCTTCTGGACCGCCTCGAGAAGGACGAGGTTCACGATCTTGATGACCTCGGGCTCCTGGGCGAGGAGGATGAGGTTGTCCACGTCCCCCACGATCTCCTGGGTGCCCATCTCCTCGGCGGTCAGCTCGGTGTCGCCCACGCGCTCGACGAGCTCCTGGAGGGTCTCCTGGATCGAGTCGGTCTCGAAGGAATAGTGCTTGTTGATGAAGGTCTGGACGTCCGGGACGTTGCTGATGGCGCCTCGGATGGGGATCCCGAGGATCTGGTGCAGGTCGTCGAGGACGCCGATGTCCAGCGGGTTGGCCATGGCCACGGTGAGGGCGCCGTCTTTCTCGCGCACCGGCACCACCATGTAGAACCGGGCGATGTCGGGCGAAATCAGGCGCAGGACTTCGTCCTTGGGACTGACCTTCGACAGGTCGACCCGCTCCATGCCCGCCTGGATGCCCAGGGCCTCGACGATGTCCTGCTCCTGGCACAACTGCATCTTGACCAGGACACGGCCCAGCATCTCGCCCGTGAGCCGTTGCCGTTGCAAGGCCTCTTCGAGTTCGAGCGGGCTGATGGAACCCTGTTCAACCAGGATCTCACCGAGTTGCTTGTCTGTTCGGGCCGCTACTGTCGCCATAGTCCCTTTTCCCGTCCACGACTGTGCGTGTCGTTAAGTACCCAAAGGAAGCCGCCGGCTCAGTCCAGGGCTCCGCCCGCGGGCTTGGGGCCGGTGGTGCCGCCTCGTCCGGCCACACCGCCGGTGGCGGCGTCGGACGCCACGCCGCCGGCGCCCACCTTCGCGTTCAACACGAATTCGTCCGGGGCCTGGGCCCGCGCCAGGGCGTCTTCGTATTTCACGATGCCTTTGCGGTACAGGGCCAACAGATGCTCGTCGAGCAGGTTCATGCCGTACTTGTGGCCGGTCTGAATCGACGAAGTGATGCGGTACGACTTGTTCTCGCGAATCAGGTTCTGAATGGCCGGCGTGGTGATCATGATCTCGAAGGCGGCCACCCGGCCGAAACCGCTCTTGCGCGGCAGCAGGGCCTGGGAAATCACCGCTTTGAGGTTACCCGCCAACTGGGTCCGGATCTGTTCCTGCTGGTTCGTGGGGAAGGCGTCCACGAGACGGTCGATGGTGCGTACCGCCCCCGTGGTGTGCAGGGTGCCGAAAACCAGGTGACCGGTCTCGGCCGCCGTCACCGCGGCGGAAATGGTCTCGAGGTCGCGCATTTCCCCCACCAGAATGTAGTCGGGGTCCTGACGCAGGGCGCGCCGAATCGCCTCGGCGAAGGTCGGCACGTCCACGCCCACTTCGCGCTGGTTCACGATGCTGCGCTTGTGGGTGTGGTAATACTCGATGGGGTCCTCGATGGTGATGATATGACCGTCGATTTCCGTGTTGATCCAGTCCAGCATGGTCGCCAGCGACGTGGTCTTGCCGGACCCCGTCGGGCCGGTCACCAGGATGAGTCCCCGCGGCTCCATCAACACGTTCTTCACGACCGGCGGCAGGCCGATCTCTTCGAAGGTGAGGATCTTGCGCGGGATCAACCGCAGCACCAGGCCCACGTAGCCTTTCTGCTTGAAGATCGACACGCGGAACCGGGCCACGTCTTCAAAGGCGAACCCGAAGTCGGACCCGCCCACTTCCTGCAGTTCCTGCTGGTTGTCCACCGACGCGATGCTCTTCATGAGCCGTTCGGTGTCTTCCGGGGTGAGCGGCTCGTCGCCGAAGTATTGCAGATGGCCGTGTACGCGCCCGACGGGCGGGTTGTCGACCGCCAGATGCAGGTCGGACCCGTCCCGGTCGATCAGCATCCTCAGCAAGCTCACCATTTCATACGCCATCTGCGCTACTCCTCAGTCCTATGCCGTTGCAGTTGCCGCCTGTTGCTTTCGGTAACGCTCGAGGGGCTCGTCCGGCTGGGTCACCCGATTGACCTCCTCGACGGTGGTGACGCCGTTGAGCACCTTGCGCCAGCCGTCCTCACGCATGGTGGTCATGCCGGCCAGGCGCGCGGCCCGGCGCAGGGCCCCGGCCGCCGCACCGCTCATGATCATGTTCCGGATCTCGTCCGTGTTCGGCAGCAGTTCGTACACGCCGACCCGGCCCTGGTATCCGGTGTGGTTGCAGTTGTCGCAGCCCCGGCCGTGGAACACCTCGATCTTGCTCAGGTCCACGGGGAGTCCGAGCCGCTCGATCTCGAGCTCGGTCGGGGTGTACGGCTCCTTGCAGTTGGAGCAGATGGTGCGCACCAGGCGCTGGGCCAGCACGGCCTTGACGCCCGAGGCCACCAGGAACGGCTTCACCCCCATGTCGATGAGACGGATGAAGGCGGAAGCCGCGTCGTTGGTGTGAAGCGTCGAGAACACCAGGTGACCCGTGAGGGCCGCCTTGATGCCGATCTCGGCGGTCTCGACGTCGCGAATTTCACCGACCATCACGATGTCGGGGTCCTGGCGGAAGATGGCGCGCAGGGCCCGCGAGAAGTTCCACCCGATGTCGTGGTGGATCTGCACCTGGTTGATGCCCGCCAACTGGTATTCCACCGGGTCCTCGACGGTGATGATCTTCACGTCGGGCTGGTTGAGCTTGTGCAGCGAGGCATAGAGCGTGGTCGTCTTGCCGGAACCGGTCGGGCCCGTCACCAGGACCACGCCCGTCGAGTGGCCGAGGAGCTCTTCCCAGGCCTTCTGGTCTTCCGGAGAAAACCCGAGCTGGCCGAGGCCGAGCATCAGCCCGCTCTTGTCCAGGATACGCATCACCATGCTCTCGCCGTGGCGGGCCGGCAGCGCGCTCACGCGCAGGTCCACCACGCGCCCGCCCAGGGTCAGCTTGATGCGACCGTCCTGGGGAAGGCGCCGCTCGGAGATGTCCATCCCCGACATGATCTTGAGGCGCGAAATAATGGATGCCTGGGCCCGCTTGGGCGGCGGCTTCATGGCGTGCAGCACGCCGTCGATCCGGTACCGCACCTTCAGATCGGTCTTGCCCGGCTCGATGTGAATATCGCTGGCTCGAACGCGGAACGCGTCGAAGATGAGGTTGTGGACGTAACGCACCACGGGGCTGTCCCCGTCGTCGTCGTCCTCCGCGGCGGCGCCCTGGACGCCCGAGTCTCCCTCAAAATCCACACTGTCCACGCTGATGCTCGACATGCTGATGTCGCTCGCCGACATGCTACCCAGCGAGCCCGAAGCCAGCGAACTGACGTTCGACAGGGTGCTCAGCGTGCTCATGGTGCTCGCGCTGCTCACCGTCGAGAGCATGGTGGACACGGACTGATCCTGGAGCCCGTAATACTTGCCCAGGGCCATGCTGATTTCCTCGGGGGTCGACAGCACCGGCTCGATGCTGCGATCCAGCAATCGCTCGAGGTTGTCCACCAGGCCGAGGTTTGTGGGGTCCGCCATCGCCACCCGCAACCGGTGCCCGTTTTCTTCCACGGGGATCACGCGGTATACGCGGGCGATTTCGATGTCGATGAGTCGAACGATTCGTTCCGGGATTTCCCGGTCGGACAGTTTGATGATGGGAATGCCGAACTGATCGGCCAGTCCTTCGGAAATGTGGCTCTTGCTGATATAGCCCAAGCGGACGAGGATCTCGCCCAGCTTGCGGCCTCCCATCGTCGTCTGCTGCTTATGGATCGCTTCATCCAGTTGCTGCTGGGTGATGATGCCGCGCTCCACAAGGCGTTGCCCGAACTGAGTGTAGGTCTGCTGTGGCACGGTTTGGTATCCCTCTCTTGGGCCTTTCCGGCGCCTTAATACTCTACCAGACGCAGCGGCACTAAGTCAATGTAAAAACTACGAAGGGCCATTGAGCTTATTATACTTATGATGACTTGCGTCAAGAGTTTACCCGGCCGAAGGACCCGTTCCCGAGGCGACGGGAAGTCTGCGGCGCCCTGCGCCCGAAACCGCCGATCAAAAAGCACGGAAAACCGGAACCTGGACACAATCGATCCCCGCGATGTCGCGCATCATCCCACTTGAACTGGGGATCCCGGAGGACTGCCCGCACAACTCTACCACAACTTGGCCCTCGCTTGCGCCCGCTCTATCGCCGAATTGACGGCGACGCGCCTTCGTGCCATTCTTGCCGACTCCGTCACCGTTGTCAAGCCCCCGCGCAATAAATGCGCAGATCGCGGCTCGAAGGCTGCGCAAACCGCGAAAAAGCCGTCGAATCGGCACGAGCGCGCCCCCTGTCCCCGGCCCCCGGACGGAAATGCGGCGTCCTAGACCCGGGGCGACAGCAGCACCAGGGTGCATTTGAGCCCCTGGCCGTTGGCGTCGGGCTCGATGGTCCCGCTCTGGGCGGCCACGAGGGTCCCGGAGGAATAGAGGCGGTGGAGGAACTCGACCAGTTCGTCGGTGCTCACGCCGGTGAGGGTCACCCGCACCTGTTCGAAGGCGGCGGTGTCGGCGAAGCTGCTGGCGGACTGGATGTTGGCGCGCTGGGACCCGCTGAGGCCGGTCTGGCGCACCACCTGGTCGAGGGCGGTGATGAGGCCCGACGATTTGTTCTGGCGCACGAAGGTCTGGAGGGCCTCGGTGGCGTTTCGGTGGGCCACCACGTCGTCGCGGTGGAACCGGGCGGCTTCGTAGTTGCTGCGGGCAATCTCGGCGGCCCGTGCGGCAGACCCGTATGCGGCGAGGGGAGCCTGGGCGAAGTATTGGAGCAGCACGAGGACGATGGCCGCTCCCCCAACATAGAGGACGATGCGCTCGCGGCGCTGCAGGTTAAGCTTGGGCATTGGAAGCACCTCGCAGAAAGGCGATGGCGGTGAAGCGCCACTGGCCGTCGGGAGACGTTTGCATCTGGGGATCGCCCACGATCTCGAGGACGCCGCCCCGGCCGAGGTCGCCGATGACCTGGTTGATGATTTCGGGGTTGCCAGCCACGCCCTCGATGACCACGCGCCGGCCGGACCGGGGGTCGGCCTCCCGGCCGGGCGGATCGAGGCGGACCTGGGTCACGGTGACCTTGGACTCGGGCATGTGCCGGCCGATCTCGGCCAGGATATCGAGGAAGTTGGACCCGCGGAACATGTCGAGGGGCACTTCGCGCCCGCCCGTCAGGGCCTTCTCATATTCCTCCCGCATGAAGCTCAGGGCCATGCTTCCGTCGAGGTCGCCCGAGGGGCGCCCGTCCGCCGCCCGCTGCGAGTTGGGGAAGGTCTCGACGAACATCTGCCAGATTTCGCCGCTGAGGCGGGCGGTCTCGGCCCGGTTGTCGCGATACTCGAGATAGAGGTGGAAGCCATAGCCCACCAGGACCAGCAGGGCGATGGCCCCCGAAAACAGGGCGTGCTGCATCAGGCCGCGGAACTCGTTGGGCCGGGCCAGCTCGTCCTTGCGGAAGTTGAACCCGTAGGGGATGCGGGCCGCGGCGGCCAGGGCCACGCCCACCAGCGTCTCCGCGACGTTGCCTTCCGGGTTCTCGCCGACGGCGCCTTCGCCCGCCCGGGCGAACTTCACCTTTTCGCGCAGATCCTCGTAGACCACGGGGATGGCGATGCCCTCTTCAAACAGCCGGCGCTCTTCCTCGAAAAGGTCGACGCCCGT
>CAYVOE010000079.1:0-14793 GCA_964452795.1 uncultured Nitrospiraceae bacterium | reverse complement strand
CATTCTAGCACCATCCGGGAACGGAAAGCAGCCCCGCCGCGGCGGATCCCGGCCTAGCGAGCCGTTCCCTGGCTCAGCACGGACTTCAAGACGCCTCCCCGATCGAGCACGTCGCCCAGCGCTTCGTACGGCACGTCCACCTCGAATCCGCCCTGAACGTAGGGGCCTACCGCGTAGGGGCTGAACAGGAACCGGAGGCCCCGCGGCGTGAGAACGAAGGCCAGCTCCTCGGGCGAGAAAGACTTAACTTCGCCGTCGACGACCCATTGCGCCTCCTGACGCCGGAGTTCGTCGAGTATGGGCTTGTTCAGGACCTTCATGTAGTCCGCGCCGGCCTTGAACAGGTCCTCCAGCTCCACTTCCTCCACCTCTCCGTCGGCTTCGATCACGAAGTTGAAAGCCCGATAGTTGGTGTTGGGGTGGGCTCCGCCGGCATAGGTGAATTCCCGGTAATAGACGCTCGCGGTGGACTCATCGAAATAAGCGATTTCGTAATCGTCGGCCCCGTACTCGAAATCGGCCGGAGGCGTACCCTGAAAATCCGCCGCCATCTCGCGCGCCTGCTCCTCGAATTCATCGAAGGCGGCGCGAAGTTCCCGGCGAAGGCGGTCCGTAAAGGGCTGCGTCGCGCCGGCAAAGAGGGGATAGGACACCGTCCCGTTCAGCGCCACTTTCCCCAGGTCGATGCGGAAGTTATCCACCCGGTTCCGGGCGATCCGCTCGGCCTTGAACGGCAAGGTCCGGTTCCCTTCGGGGTCCTGCCAGGTCCCTTCCAGAGTCGCCGTGTCCGGCGCGACCTTCCCGTGGAACCGGCCCGTGGTCCGACCTTCCACGGCCTCCGTCAAATTCACTTCGTCCGATTCGTTGACGGAACCCGTCAGGTCGATGGGAAGGCCTTTCGAGTTGTAGCGATAGGAGCCGTCCAGGTTAAATCCGTCCCGCTGCAGCGTCATGTAAAACCCCAGACGCCCGTCGATGAGGCCCTTGTAGTCGTGGCGCGCCCCGTCCGGAGACGATTGAGGAGACGCCTCCGAACCCGCCTGGTCGAGCGTCTCCGGCACGTCGCTCACCTCGATGCCGGCTCGCCGGGCCACGTTCACCCAACGGTCGCCCTCCGGGACGTAGACGTAGGCGAGGTCCACGCCGACGCCGTTGACCCGCACCTCGTAGTAGTCCTGGAAGTCCGTCTTATCAATCGATTTGCGTCGGACCTCTTCCGCCCGCCACGTCGTGTCGCCGCAGGGCGCGCAGAAATGGCGGATCTCGCCTCCCGTCGGGATCAGGGCGTAACCCCGCTGGGCTTCTTCCTTCGATAAGTAGGCGGCCTGATCCGCGCCGGACCACGCCGACGCAAGCGCCCCGCAAAGGGCCAGAATCCCGACAGCGCGCAGACGCAACATGGGCGATTCTCCTGAATGATGATCCTGCAAACCCGGGTTCGCGGAATATCCTACGCAGACGGCCCGCCCCGTACAACGGACCGGGGGAGAGAGGATTACTCGTCGTAGCTGGTTTGAATGCCGTACTGGCGGCCGAGGCGCCGCAGCTCCGCCAGCAGTTCCGGCCGCTCGCCCTGTTCGCAGATCACGCCGATGAGGTAGTAGATGCGGCGGAAGGCCCAGTTCCGGGCGATGTCGGCGTCGCCCGTCTGCGCCTTCTCCAGGTCCGCCCGGTAGACCAGCTCCTTTCGGTTGTCCCCGCCCCGGCCCACTAGCCGCATGGCAAAGTCCCTGTCGGACCCCGGGCGGAAGCGCCCGTAGATGCTGATGGCCCGGCCCCGGAAGAAATCGGGCAATTCCTTGGGATAGACGTGGGTGTCGTCCACGTTCACGTAGTTGGCCCGCAGGTCGATGAGGAGCGGGTCGTTGAACTGGGCGAAGAAGGCCGTGAGGTCTCGGGTCATGGTGCCGATGTCGGGCGACACGTAGCTCTCGCCTTTGTTACGGTAGGCGAGCAGATCGAGCAGGTACCGGTTGGCCGTCCGGCCGCCGCTGAAGGCCAGCACGGGGTTGCGATCGAGGTTTTCGAGGGTCACCGTGTTGATGATGCTTCGGGCGTCGCGCAGGCCCGAGGTGGGGCGGCCGTCGGTCACCAGGAGTACCACGCCGGGGACGCCGTCGCGGGTGGGCGCGCTCACCACGGGCTGAATGGCGGAAAACACGTTGGTCTCGCCGAAGGACTTGAGCCCCTGGACGAATCGAATGGCCTCGGCCTTGTTCTCTTCCGTGGCGGGCACGCGGTCGCTCCGGAAATGCCGCGGCGTGTCCCGGAAAATCACCACATTAAACCGATCCTCCGGACGCAGCATGTCCAGGGCATTCTGCAGCCCTTTCACGGTCGCATCGAGTTTGCGCTGGATGATGCTGCTCGAGGCATCCACCACGAACGTGACGTCTTTGGGCAGCGCGGGGATGGGGCGACCCTTCTTGGGCGTGATCCGCACGCGGAAGTAGCCCTCGGGCTCGCCCGGCGGAATGTAGCTGGCCACCTCGATGTCCACGAGATCGTCGAGGAACTCGTAGTCGTTCTCGGTCCGCAGCTCTTCCACCAGGGGAGCCGTGGCGATGCGCTCTTCCACGGCCCGCCCCGGAAAGTCGAGCTGCGGTTCCGGCTCGAACAACGTCATGGGCTCGAAATCCGACGCCTGCGGCGACAGGGGAAGCCCGGCGAGGTCCATGCTCTCCGTGCTCGGCTCGCTTCCAAAGGCCGTGCCGCCGAAGGCGGGCAGGGGCATGAGGTCCAGGTCGGCGCCGCCCTCGGCCCGCAGCGACGGCGTGCCTCCTTCGGACAGCACGCGGGCGGGGCTGGGCCGGACCATCCGCCGCGGCACCTCGATATCCTGGCGGGCGTCGGCGGCGGCAATCTCCACAATCCGGGCGTCGATGCGCTCCAGGGTCTCGAGGCTTCGCTCGAGGTTGTGCTCCCGGGGCAGCACCTCTTCGGCGAGGCGCTCCGTAAGCTGAGGCACCTCCACCGTACGCTTCCGCGGCTCCAGTTCCGGCTTCAGCTCGGAGAACTCTCGCTGCAGCAACTCCTCCACCGTGGGGGGCGCCACGGGGGCCGTCCGTTCATCGGTCGCGGACGGTTGCTCCTCGGGGAAAGGCACCTCGACCAGGTCCACCCGGAACCGTTCCCAGGCCGGCTCGGCCTCGCCGGTGAACCGACCCAGGAAGTCGATGCGGTCCGCGTAATACACCAGCAGGGCGTGGAGCAGCACCGAAAGCACGGCGCTGAAGAACAGGATGGCCCGCCGGGGCATCCAGGGATCCGCGCGGACCTCCGTTTCCGCCCGCGCCGGTTCTCGGCGGGAAGCGCCCATCAACCTCAGGCTCCCAACTCGGTCAGGCGCTGGCGGGCCTTCTGCGCCGGCTCGCTCTCCGGATAGTCCTTCACCAGCTCCTGATAGGCCTTTCGCGCCGGTTCGGCCTGTTTCGCCTTCTCATAGCATTGGCCCGCACGCCACAGGCTTTCCGGCGAAAGCTCTTCGTGCAAGAACAGGATGGCCACCCGCATGTACTCGCCCGCGGCGGCCGCGAAGTCGCCCCGCGCCTCGGCCAGCTCGCCCAGGCGGAACCGGGCCCGCACGGCTCGCTCGCCCGTGCCGGTCCGGGCGGTTTCTTCATAGAGCTTTACGGCTTCCTCGCCTTTTCCGGCGGCTTCCAGCGCCTGCGCAAGCTGAAACCGCGCCTCGGCCGAAAGTTCCGCGCCGCCGCTCTCGGCCAGTGCCCGGTAGTGTTTGAGCGCCTCGTCCACCGCGCCCGAGGCCTCCCGGGCCTCCGCCAGCTTCAGGCGCACCGTGTCCGCCTCCGCGTAGTCGGGGTTCCGCTTCAACAGCGTCTCGAAGGCGAGGGCGGCCTCGTTCCACTTCTTCTGCTCCAGGAAACGTTCACCAACCCAGGCATAGGTCTTGTCGCCCAGAGACACTTCCGGGTGCTCCGACATCAGCTTGAGGAAGACCTCGGCGGCGCCGTCCTGGTCCTTCGCCTCATAGCGGGCCAGGGCCAGCCCCCGCAAAATCGCGGCGGCCAGGGGACCCGATTTATCCCGCCGCTGGGCTTCTTCATACGCCGTCACGGCCTTGAGCGGGTCCTTGCCCTCGCTCAAGAGGTAGTCGCCGATGCGCAGGTGCGCCTCCGCCGCATGGGTCGAGTCGGGATATTTCTCCACCAGCTTGCCAAACGCTTCCGCGCTGGCCTTGGCGTCCTGCAGGTTGTGGTGGGCGAGGGCGAGCCGGTACAGCGTCTCCTCCTCGGTGGCCGGGCCGGGCACGAATTCCAGGATTTCCTTGTATCGCGCCACGGCGGTCTCGTATGACGACCGGGCGAAGGCCGCGTCCCCGGCCCGGAGGATGGCCTCCTCCGCCAGGGCGTGGTCTCGGTAGCGCTGCACGAACCGCTCGTAGGCCTGCGAAGCCTCTTCGAGCCGGCCCAGACGATTCAGGCATTCGGCCGCCTTGAACAGGGCCTCCGGGGCAAATTCGCTTTGGGGATACTTCTCCGCCACGTTCAGAAACCGCGGCAGCGCGCCGGCGTAGTCCTTCTCCGCCTCGAGGATAACGCCCGAGAGGAAGGCCGCGTCGCCCGCCAGCGGCGAATCGGCGTGCTCCTGCAGGAACCGCGCCGCCTCGGCCTGGGCCTCCTGCGTCTTTCCCGCCCGATACAGCGACCAGGCGATCTTGTAGCGCGCCCGCGACACGAACTCCGACGCGCCGCCCTCTTGAAGAACTCTACGATAGGCGGCCACGGCCTCGTCGTACCGCTTTTCCTGCTCCAGGCATGCGGCCGTCAGAAAACGCATGGCCGCCGCCGATTCCGCATCGGGATAGCGCTTCAAGTACTCGGCCGCCGCGGCGCGAGCCTCTTCAAACCGGCCCGCCCGGTACAGGGAGCCCGCATACCCCGCCGCTGCCTTGCCGGCGTACTCGGAATCGGGAAAATCGCGGCGGAGCTGTTCATAAGCCTGGAGGGCGGGTTCGTGCCAGCCCAGCTTGTCGTAGGCCTCGGCGGCGCGGAACCGACATTCCATGCGAAGCGCGTCGTCGGCCTCGGCCGACCCCGCCACGTTCGAAAACTCGGACGCCGCGTTCTCGAATTCGTTCAGCCCCAGGTAGACGTAGGCCAGTTGATACCGCGCGAAGGGGGTCAGGGCACTCCCGGGATGCTTCTCGACCAGGGTCTTCAGCGCGGTCTGGGCCTCGCGGAGCCGACCGGCGTCGTGGTTGGCCCGGCCCAGGTAATACAACGCCGGCACGCGCACCGACTCCGCCGTGCCCTCCTTCGCGAGGGGTTCCAGGACCGCCACGGCTTCGGGCGCCTTTTTCAGCCGGTAGAGGACCTCGCCCTTGCGCAGTTGCGCCCGGAGCCGAAGGTCCCCCGAGGCGCCCGACGCGAGGAACCCGTCCAGGGCTTCCAGGGCCGCCGCGTGATTTCCCGCCGCGTATTCCGCCTCGCCCAGACGGTACCGTGCCACCGGGGCCTCCGCCCCGCGGGGGTACCGCTCGAGATAGGTCCGGTACTCCTTGGCGGCCTCCCCGTAGAGCCCGCGCTGGAACAGCCCGTCGGCGAAGTCCATCTGGTCCGCCGCCGGATCCGGCTGGGCGAGCGCAGCGCCCGCCAAACCAAGTACCCATAAGAACGTCACGAGCACCGACGTCCGCCGACCGATCCCGTATCTGTCGGGACTAGCGTTCATGGTCCGGTTCTTCCTTGATCGCTGCGAAGGAGACGTCCTGGATGTCGGCCTTCTTGCAGCAGTCGAGCACGGCAATGGCCTGGCCGAGGGCGGCGTTGCGGTCGCCTCGAATGATGACCGCGCCGCCGGGGAAGTATTCCGCCACGCGGTACAGCACTTCCTGAAGCTCCGGGACGGTCACTTCACGGTTGTTCAGCACGATTCGGCCGTCGTCGCGTATGTTGATGTAGATCTCGCCCCGGGCCCGTTCGCTCGGCTGAGCGGCGTCCGCCGTGGGCAACTGGACGTCGATTTCGCTCTCGAGGGTGCTGTAGGCCCAGGTGGTCATGAAGAACACCAGCGTAAGAAAGACGATGTCGATGAGGGGCGTCAGGGGAATTCCCTCGGGTTCATCGGAATAACGGCGCCCGAATCTCACTCTTCCCTCCTCCGCGCAAGGAGTTCAACGAATTCGCTGGCCTCCGCTTCGACCTCGGCGACGATCCGCGTCACCCGCCCGCGCAGGTAGAAGTACACCAGCATCGCCGGGATGGCGAGCATCAGCCCCGCCGCGGTGGTGATCATGGCCTGGGCCACGCCCTCGGCCATGCGCAGCCCCTTGACCTGGGAATCGTCGAACGCGATGGCGCCGAAGGCCTGGATCATGCCCCACACCGTTCCCAGCAGGCCCAGGAGCGGCGCCAGCGTCGCCACGTTGCTCAGGTACGATATCTTCTGCCACAGGGCCGTGGCGCCCCGCTCGCCCTCGCTCTCCATGGCCTCCTGGATCACGTACCGGTCGTGATTCGACATGCGCAGGCCCGCCCGCAGCACGCTGGGCAGCAGCTCGTCGCGCCCTTCGCACATCTGGTACGCGCCCCGCACGTCGCCGGCCCGGATCTGGGCGTAGGCCCGCTTCACGAACCCCGCCGGCACCTCGCGGGCGGGCGTCACCGTGAACAGGTAATACACCATCAACACCAGAGTCACCACGCTCATGGCGACGATGATCCAGAGGATGACACCTCCGCTCATCATCATGTCCCACAGGGTAAGGGTGCGGGGGGGAGGGGCCACGGACTCGGGCACCGCCATTGCCGCCTCGGCGGGGCTCGGCGCCGCATCGACTTCGGCAGGGGACATTATCGGCTCGGGCGTGGCGGGCTCCTGGGCCCCCGCCACGCCGACCGCCAGGAACAAGACCATCAACCACACAGGACCTAGGCTTTGAAAGCCCATCGGGCTCGACTCCTTCTCCAGACCAGACGCGATTCCGGGCTCCGTCCCCGCCGGCGCCAGCCGTTACAACCTGTTGAGCACAGTACACTTATTATGCCTGCTTCCCCTCGAAAGGTTCCAAAACGCGGTCCCGGCTCCGGCCCTCGCGGATGCCCCCGTCGACGCCTCAAGAGCTTTCCACGTGCGCTTCTGGTACATTATCCGCCGTTTCTTCTCCGCAACCTTCGACAAATTGCGCCGTACCCAGGCCCGGAGCCCTACTCATGACCCACGATCCCATCCACGAATCCTCGGAAGAGCAGGAGTCCTGGGAGCAGATCGAGGACGTCGTAGAACGGGGCGATGCCGACGCCTTGAGCCAGGTCATCCAGTCGCTCTCGCCGGGCGAAGTGGCGCGCGCCATCTCGCGCCTCGACGAAGAGGACCAGGAACGGGTCCTGACCCTGCTTCCGCCGGAGGAAGCGGCCGATCTCCTCTCGGAACTGCCCGAATCCCAGGCCGCCGAGCTCCTTGACGAGATGCCCGCCGAGACCGTGGCGCTCATCATGGACGAGATGGACAGCGACGAGCGGGTGGACGTCCTGGCCGAGCTGGAAGAGCACGAGCCGGAAGACATCCTCGTCCGGATGGACCCCGCGGAGGCGGCCAACGCGCGGCGGCTCCTGGCCTATCCCGAGGACTCGGCCGGCGGACTCATGATCACCGAGTATCTGGCCTATCCCCAGGAGCTTACCGTCGCCGACGTCCTCAAAGACATGCGGGACAACGCGGAACTCTATTCCGACTACGGCATCCAGTACTGCTACGTCGTGGCGAACGGCGCCGTCCTGGTGGGCGTGCTGCGCATGCGCGACCTTGTCCTGTCGGCCTGGTCCCGGCCCATCACCGATGTCATGGTCCCGAACCCGCAGCGTGTACGCTACGACATGCCCCTCGAGGACCTCGAACAGTTCTTCGATCGCTACGAGTTCCTTGGCGCGCCTGTGGTGGACGACGAAGACCGGCTCATCGGCGTCGTCGAGCGGATCGCCGTTGAGGAAGCCACCGAAGAGCGGTCGGACCGCACCTTCATGAGCTTTACCGGTATCGTGGGCGGGGAAGAGCTGCGCCAGATGCCGCTGATGTCCCGGGCGCCGCGCCGCTTGTCCTGGCTCGTGGCCAGCATCTTCCTCAACGTGCTGGCCGCCGGCGTCATCGCCCTGTACCAGGAGACCATCGAGGCGGTCATCGCCCTGGCCGTGTTTCTGCCCATCGTGTCCGGCATGAGCGGCAACTCGGGAAGCCAGGCCGCCGCCGTCAGCATCCGCGAGCTCACCCTCGGCCTCATTCTGCCCCGCGATTTCCTCCGGGTCATCTGGAAGGAAGCCCAGGTGGGCCTCATCAACGGCCTCGTCCTGGGCCTGTTGCTCGGCGTATTCGCCGCATTGTGGCAGGATAACGTCTTCCTGGGCCTCGTCGTGGGCGGCGCCTTGGCGCTCAACACGCTGGTGTCCGTCCTTCTGGGCGGGCTGATTCCCCTCTTCCTGCGCCGGATCGGCATCGACCCGGCCCTCGTCTCCATGCCGCTCCTGACCATTTCCACCGACGTATGCGGTTTTTTCCTGGTGCTCAGCTTCGCCACCGCCGCCCTGTCGTACCTCTAGCCCCGGCGAACGGGCGGTCGGCACGTCCTCACTCCGCCCGCAGCTCGATAAACATGAGTTCCTGATCGCGGGCGACCTCCAGGCGGAGCAGGGACCCGGGAGCCGCCTCGAACCGCTCCAGGGCCTCGGCCAGCTCCTCGGGACGGGTCACGGCCTGCCCGTCCACGGCTCGCACGTAGTCGCCCCGCTTCATCCCCAGCCGCGCGAGGGTAGCGGATTCGGTCCCGCTCCCCATCAGGACCGACGCGGCCTCGACGGCCGGATCCAGCCCGCCCCCGCCCGTCCGGAGCCGACCGGCGACGGCGTTCAAGAGTTCGTCCAGTTCCGACGCCGGGAAGGCCAGCTCCACCGTGGCCGCGGTGTCCTCGACGTCGACCTGCTCCTCCCACGGCTTCGATTTCTGAACCTCCAGCCAAAACGCCCGTTTGAGTCCTTCCATCCGGCTTTGGAGGTCTTCCTCCGGTCGGTCCGGCTCGCGCACCACCGGCAGGTGGGGCCACGAGATGATGTCGCGGCCGCTGGCGGTGACGAGGTTGCCGCCCACGGGCCAGAACCGGACGAAGGTGACCGGGTCCGCCAGCCGGCCCATGCTGAGCAGTTCCTGCCCAGTGGCGGCATCCCACACTCGCACGGTGCTGTCGTCGCTTCCCGTCACGACGCGGCGGCCCGCCGGATCGAAGCACACGCTGCGTATCGCCCCGGCGTGTCCGCTCAGGACAATGGGCACATCGTTGCCCCGCAGATCCCAGATGCCGACATTGGAATCCTCGCTGCCGCTGGCGAGGCGCCGGCCGTCCTCGTCAAAGCAAAGGGCGGTCACGGGCCCCGCGTGGCGTCCGACGGCCCCCCGCGATACGCCGGTTTCGGCATTCCACAGCGCCACGCCGTGCTCCGCGTCGCCGCTGGCGAGCCACGGGCCGTCGGGCGAGAAGGCCAGGCAGTTCACTGCGCCGCCGGGGTTGTCGACGATGTGGCGGAGTTCTCCCGATCGGGCGTCCCAAACGCGTATCGTCCGATCCAGGCTCCCGGTGGCGAGGAGATTTCCGTCGGCGCTGAAGGCGATGGACGTGATGACGTCCCCGTGGCCGACGCAGGACGCGATGGCGAGGCCGCTGGCGACGTCCCACAGCCGTGCCGTGCGGTCGTCGCCGGCCGTGGCCAGCCGCGTGCTGTCGGGACTGAACGCCACGGCCCGCACCGCGTCGGAATGGCCCAGGAGCTTGGCCACGATCCGCTGCTCCACGGTGGACCAAACCAGCACCTCCCGCGAATTGCTCCCTTGGGTGGCGAAGAACCGGCCGTCGGAGCTGGCTTCTCCAAAGCCCATGTTGTCGAAGAACCGCTTGATGGGGAACTGGGGCAGGCTGGCCTTGATGTGCCAGATCTTGGCGGCGCCCTCGTCGTCCCCGCTGACGAAACGGAGGCCGTCGGGATGGATTGCGAGGGCTTTGACGGCTCCCGCGTGCCCCGCGAACACCTGGCTCTCCGAACCGTTCTCTCCGCCCAGCAGCGAGGCATTGGCGGGCGCGTCCGGCGCGATCTCTTCGGAGACCTTCCACAACCGTACGGTGCGGTCGCCGCTCGCCGTCAACAGGTGGGTCCCGTCGGGAGTGAAACCCACGGCCGTGATCTCCCTTCCGTGGCCCGACAGGGCCGACCGAAGCGTCCGGCCCGACCGGTTCCAGATGCGTGCCGTCGAGTCGCGTCCGCCCGTGGCCAGCATCGAGCCGTCGGGGCTAAAGGCCACGGCGAGCACGTCGTTGACGTGGCACTCGAAGGACGTCTCGAGTGCGCCCGTCTCCACGCCCCAGAGGGCGACCGTGTTGTCCGCGCTGCCGGTGGCGAGGGTCAATCCTTCGGGATCGAAGGCGAGACAGGTGACGGCCTCCGTGTGGCCCTCGAGGACGTGGCGCCGGGCGCCGTCCCGGGCGTCCCACAGCACCACCGTATGGTCCTCGCTGCCCGTGGCGAGGGTCGTTCCGTCGGGACTGAAGGCCCCGGAAGTCGCGGGCGCGGCGTGGCCCGCCAGGGTCAGCAGCAGCTCGCCCGAAGCCGCTTCCCAAACCTGGGCCATGCCGTTCTCCGCCGCCGCGGCGATGCGGCCCCCGTCCGGGCTGACCGCCACGGCCCGTATGGGCCCGGCATGGGCCTCGAAGGTGCCCACGAGGCGGCCGTTCTCGAGGTTCCACAGGCGCACCGCCTGGTCCGCGCCGCCCGTCACCAGGACTTGTCCGCCGGGCATGAAAGCAACCGCGTTCGCCGACCCTCCGTGGGCCGAGAGGGTCATGAAGTCGAGGTTGCACAGATACTGGAGGCGTCCCCATTCCCAGTCGCGCAGTTCCGGGGGACAGGCCATGAGATAGCCCTGGGCCTCCTCGAACCGGCTGTCGGCGATGGCACGATCCGCCAGCCCGATGGACGCGTAGTAGAACTGCTGCTCCGCCCGCTCTCGACCGGCCACGGCCCGCTTGTGGGCGTCCTCGGCCAGGCGCTGGGCCCGCACGGCGGCGGACTTCTCCTGCACCACGCGCACGTACGAGAAAATTCCCACGCCGAAGAGGACCATGAGCATCAGCGCGGCCACGGCCAGGGTGCCCTTGTACCGCGTCACGAAGCGCCACAGATGCTCCCCGAGCCCGTACTCGTAGGCCCGCACCAGCCCGCCCGCCAGGAACCGCGACACCTCGTCCGCCAGTTCCTTGGCGGAACCGTAGCGGGCCTCCGGGTCCTTCTGCATCGCCCGTTCGCAGATGGCCGCCAGGGCCGGGGGCACCTGCGGATTTCGGTCGCGCACCGGGGGCGCCGGCTCGGCCACCACCTTGCGCACCACCGTGCCCGGGTCCTTCTCCGAGAAGGGGACCTCCCCGGCCAGCAGCTCGTACAGCACCACGCCGAGGGAGTAGATGTCGGAACGTTCGTCGATCCGTTCGATCTGCCCGAGGGCCTGTTCCGGAGGCATGTACGCCGGGGTGCCGATGGCCATGCCGTACACGGTGTCCGTGGCTTCCGGCATCGGAGTGGGAGGGGGGCCCGCCGGACAGGGCAGCCGGCACGCGTTGACGTCTTCCCGGCCCAGGGCCTTCGCCAACCCCCAGTCGATGACCACCGTCTCGCCGAACTCCCCGATCAGGATGTTCGACGGCTTGATGTCTCGATGGACCACCCCGCGGCTGTGGGCGTAGGCGATGGCCTGACACGCGTCCACGAAGTGGCTCAGCAGTTCCGACCGTTCTTCAAGCGTCTTCCGTTCTCTAAAGGCCTGGGCGAGGGTCTTCCCCCGCAGGAACTTCATGGTGTAGTAGAGGGTGCCGTCGGACCGGTGGCCCAGCTCGTACACCGGCACAATGGACGGGTGTTCGAGCTGCCCCGTTATCCGCGCCTCTTGAAGGAATCGGTTGAGATAGGCCGAGGTCGGCGTGCCCTCGCCGCGGGACACGCTCGAACCCGCTCCCGGCAGCAACTCCTTCATGGCCACCTGCCGCCCGAGGAACTGGTCGTGCACCAGGAGCACCCGCCCCATACCCCCCTGGGCGAACTCCCCGATCTGGGTATAGCGGCCGGGCGACTCCTGAACCGCCGGAATGGCATCCGGATCAAGCGGTTCCGCCAGCACCGTGGGCGCCCAGCTGTCGCTCGGACTCTCGCCGTTTCCCAGGAGCGTAAGGGTCTGCTGGAGCGAGTGCCGCGCCCCTTCTTCCTGGCTGAACGTGTTCAGCGTCGCGGACGGATCGCCGCCGTGGGCCTGGATGGCCTCGTCGACGAAAGTCGAGATGAGGTCGCGATCGGGGCGGGAGAGCACCCCCGCCTGTTCGAAGCGTTCGGCGAGGGACAGGGAGGGGTCCGTGGCCCACGCCGCCGCGTGCTCCACCAGTTGCGACGCCGTGACCTTGTGCATCTGGACTGCGAGCACGCCGAAGAGGAGGTTTCGATCGCGATCGATGAGCTGCGGAGCGTTGCGGGATTCCGACATGGATTCCGTTCTCGTTGCGGAGGCGCCCGGTGAGGGCGGGGCTTCGTGTAGGGACACTGTCGACAAAACAACGGCGCCCGCGTCGCGCTTCCCTTCAATATTACCCGAATACGCGCCGCGGCGACAGAATCCCCGTCCGGGGCAACCCGATCGTCCCCCGAATCAACGAAATGGGCCGGAATATAGCGGGGGATGGGGCGTCAGGTTACCCGGACGCTGCGTTCGGCGCGGGGCGTTTTTCGAAGCGACGACAACTGGAAATAGACGCCCGCAACGGCGAATACGGCCCAGACCACCAGAAAGTATTGGCGCGCCCGTCCCACGGGGAAGAGGTCGTCGGGCGTGGGAACGAATCCGCGGGCGAAGAGGAAATAGGCCAGCCCCATGGCCACGGCCCAGGCGCCGATGGCGGCCGTGGCGATGCTCATGACGGAGCGCTCGAGCATAAGCGCCAGTAAGCCCGCTCCGAGGCCCGCCCCCAGGATTGCCCACAGCTCCCAGCCTTCCGTCCGGCCCACGAGGATGTGCATCCCGACGATGACGCCTCCGATGACGCCCACGAAGAAGACCCCGGCCCGGTACACGAACAAGAGCGCCATGGCCCCCGCGACGCCCCCGAGTACGCCCGCCACCAGGCTGGCGACGGTGTGGCCCTGGCTCAGCAGGTGCAGCAGCCCCGCCGCCACCGACCCGCCCAGGACGAATCCGGTCAGGAACAGGACCAGGCGGAAGAGACGGTATCCGAGAAAGCAGTACAAGGCGCCGACGGCAATGGCGAAGGCCATCGCGGCGTCGGGGCGATCGATGGGGAATGTGTCAAAGTTGGCAAACTGTTCCATGCGTGGCGCGCTTCCCATGCCCTGGATCGGTGCGACTCTCGTGAGAGCCCATAAGTCTAGCGGCCTTTGAAATCATTTGCAAAACGTGGTAGATTCCTGCTTCGCTTCGACAAGCGTTTTCGGCCGGACGGAAGCGGTAGTGTATGCCGGCCTGCTATAAGGAAAAATTGAACCGATGCCTACGTACTCGTACGAATGCAAGAAGTGTGCTCATGTGACTGCGGTGTTTCACGGTATCAGCGCCACGCCGACCGTTAAGTGCAGCGAGTGCGGCGGCGCCACCCGGCGACTGCTCGGATCGGGTGCGGGCCTCATCTTCAAGGGGTCGGGCTTCTACGAGACCGACTACAAGCGCAACGGCTCGAACGGTTCCAACGGCGCCGGGAAGTCGGGGGGCTCGTCGACGGCCGGTTCCGAGAGCCGATCCGAAGGCAAGTCGGAAGGCAAGGCGGCTTCGAGCTCGACCGGCGGCTCGTCGTCCGAGTAGGTGCCGCCTCGCGGTGCGGTCCTTCCGCAACTCGGCGATGACCGAGCGGCGCGGACCGCCTACCCGGGGCGCAACGGACATTCTTGTATTGGGCACGAAGCCCGGCCTGCGCGAACTGCATGTCCTGCCCCGGCCCCTTCCTCTATAGGAGCCGGGACGGTCATCGCCGGGTCGGGCGCCGTTGCTTTTCGCGGGGGTTTCGACGGTTCCCGTTGCGCATGCTCATCGGATAAGTATCGGACAACGGCCGCGCGCACGCGCAAACCAGGGCGGGGTTCCAAACATGAACACCATTCAGCAGATCAAAGACCTTAACGATCGGCATGTTCTGAACACGTACGGAGCCCGGCGCCTGGCGCTGGTCCGCGGCGAGGGCGCCCGACTCTGGGATGCGGACGGCCGGGAGTACCTCGACTTTTTCGCCGGCATCGCCGTGGCCAACGTGGGCCATTGCCATCCCGAGGTGACGGACGCCATCTGCCGCCAGGCTCAGACCCTGGTCCACGTGTCGAATCTTTACTACATCGAGCCCCAGGCACGGCTGGCCGACGTCCTCAGCCGGCATACCTTCGCCGACCGGTGGTTTTTCTGCAACGGCGGCGCCGAAGCCAACGAGGCGGCCCTCAAGCTCGCCCGCCGATACTGGGCCCAGAAGGGCACACCCCGCCCCGAGATCATCACGGCCCACCACTCGTTTCACGGCCGCACCCTGGCCACCCTCACCGCCACGGGCCAGCCCAAGTACCAGCAGGGCTTCGAGCCGCTGCTGCCCGGCTTCCGGTACGTCCCCTACAACGACGTGTCGGCCCTGTCCCGTGCCCTCACGCCCGAGGTGGGTGCGGTGCTGCTGGAACCCATCCAGGGCGAAGGCGGGGTACGCGTACCCGCCCCCGATTACCGTCAAAAAGTCCGCGACCTCCGTGACCGCCACGGCGCGCTGCTGAT
>CAYVOE010000078.1:1888-14796 GCA_964452795.1 uncultured Nitrospiraceae bacterium | reverse complement strand
CCCGTCATTGCGAGGAGCGATCACATGTGCAAATGCTTGCGGTAGGTGTATTTACAACGATCCAATCCATACAGTCTGCGAGCGCCCCCGCAGGAGCGACGCGGCAATCTCACATGAGCCAATGGCCTACGTAGCGAAGTCATACCACGGGTGAGATTGCCGCGTCGCTCTTGCGTGGGTGGCCAGCGAAGGCATGGGTGCGAACAAAGGCTGTTCCTCCGTTCGACTGCACCCCCACAGGGGTCCGCTCCTCGCAATGACGGGTGGAATCATCGCGAGGACCTCGTTATGCGCAGTCCTCGCAGTCGTCCGACGGGCGAGGCGGACGCCGGTGGCGGGACGGTCCCGTCCAATGGCTGGTCTGAATGTGTACGTATGTATCCCCTTCGGGAAAAGACGGGGGTAGATGGTGGTGTACCCAGGGTGGCGCTCGCTTACGCTCGCTGACCCTGGGCTAACCTATGCATCCCCTTCGGGGAATTTCCAGAGACCAACGGCCCAGGGTCCGTCCGTCACCGCGCGTCCCGAAGCCGGTCGCGCGGACGCCCGAGGCGTCTCCCTCGACGGCGCCTCTGTTACGCCGGGACTTCGACGTATTTCGCGAGTTCGGACTCGAGGAGGGCCTTGTACGATTCGTACTGTTCCCGGGTGAGGGGAGTCTCGTCGACGTTGCCCCCGTAGGGGTTGTACTTCATGGAACGGCCGTACGGCTTGACGGCGAAGCCCTGTTCGGCGGCGTAGCGCTTGAGGAATTCCTGGGTTTTCTCGGACTTCTCGCACAGGAGGTTGACCGAGCGCTGGGCGTCCATGGCCCCGATCATGTCGTTTGCCCGGAACCGATCCTCCACGGCCACCACGATCTGCGGATTCACGCAGCAGCCCTGGCCGATGACCGCATGGGCTCCCATGTGCAACCCCGCGTAGTAGGCCCCCTCGTGGCCGACGATGTAGCCGAAGTCCTTGTCGCGGGTGGCCCAGGTGATGTCGAGGATGTAGGCGGCGTCGGGCGTCGAGGCCTTCATGCCCATAACGTGGGGGATGTCGGCCAACCGCTGTGCCAGTTCCACCGTCACCCGATACTCGGGCAGGGTACCCGGCGGCTGGTAGATGAAGATCGGCACGCTCACCGCCCGATCAATGGCCTCGAAATAGCGAAGGATGACGTCGGCATGGGTCTCGCCGGGCCCGGGCTCGATGGCCTCCGGCAGGGTGTGGACCACGCCCGCCGCTCCGGCTCCCTCGGCGTACTTGCTCAGTTCGATCGCCTGTTCCAGGAAGGTTTTCGGGTCCGGCCGCCGGTCGAGGTTGCGATCCCAGATGCCCGTGGCGCCCACCAGGACCGGCGCCTTGTCGCGAAGGTGGCCGCAGGCCGTGTCGGCCATCTGTTTCACGTCGTCGTAGTCGAAAGCGTACATCTGGCCCATGCCGGACCGCACGAAGTAAGCCGAAATGGCGCCGGATTGGTGCAGAAAATCGAGGAAGGCGCGTTGCCCCTCCGGATCGAACCGTCCGTCTTCGTGAAAGGCCGTGAACACCGGGGCAATGGGACCGCGGACGTATTCGGGAATCATCTGTGGGCCTCGCTTCTTTTTTGGACCGGCCGAACGCTCGAAGCCAGCCCCTTTTTCGAGGCAAACGTGCGGGAGGAGGGCTTCTGCGCCTTGTAAGGCCGGAACCGCCACACCAGATACAGGATGAGAATGGTCGACACCGCTTCCATGTACAACAACACCCTAGGGTTATACAGGTGCCAGTGCCAGAATTCAAACAACGGCGTCTGCCAGCCCGTGTCGACCTTTTCGCCCAGCGCCCCGAAGGTGGACTCGTACTTGAACCAACGAAGGAGGCGGACGATGAAATGGAGCAAGGTATGCATCGAGGCCAGGTAGAAAGCGATTTCCACGGCATACCATATGGCCGGGAACACAAAGCGCCGGAAAATGAACATGAGGGGGAGAGCGCACGCCGCCAGACCGGCGTAGGCCATCCATCGTTCCTGGATATCCTGTATCAGGGTGTCCATGAGCAAACCTCTCCTTACGACACGTTTTCCGAATTTTCCCGACGCCTTTCTACATATTTCGGCAGCGGAAGGACCGGGATGAAGGCGAGGCTCCGGAGCGGGCGCCCAACCCGACGGCCCTTTCTGCCGATAAGATGGTGCCCGACCTCGCGAGACCGGCGCCGAACTTGGCATGAGGCCGCGATTGTCGTAAGATTAGTTCAGATTCACCGTTTTCGCGTTTTTGTGGGTGAAGGGATGTGTCGGTGGGCACACGCGCGGAAACAGGGCCGGCCTTCCAGCTCTTGAGGTAGGTACTATGGCGAAAACTCGTTCCGGCGCCCGAAAAGGGGCCGGCCGGAGCCTCAGCGATCAGATCATCGACGGACTGCCGAGCGGCGTCCTGGCCGTGGACGCCGACGGCGCCATCCTCTCGGCCAACGCCGCCGCCGCCGAATACCTCCAGGTGGCGCGAACGAAGCTGCGGCCTGGAAAGCTCCTCGACACCCTGCCCCATGCCCGGCCCTTCCTCAACATCATGGAAGAGCTGCGGACGGCGCGCCAACCCATCCTGCGCCGCGAGATCATCCTGACCTATTCCGACGACAGCAAGAAGGAGATCGGGCTGTCGGCGTCGCTTCTCGAGGGGCCCGAAGACTTCAACGGCGCCATTTTCCTCTTCGTGGACATGACGGAGCGGCGCAAGCTCGAACGGGCCGCGGAGCTCAGCCAGCAGTTGGCCACTATCGGCGAATTGACGGCGGGCGTGGTGCACGAGCTGCGCAACCCCGTCAGCGTCATCCGCGGCATGGCGGAACTGCTGCTGCGCAAGCTGAATTCCGACGACGACAAGCACCGGACGGCCAAGCTGATCTTCGACGAGGCCCTCCATCTCGAGAAGTCCATCGCCCAGTTCCTGGGTTTCGCCCGGCCCTTCGAGCTCGAGCCGGCCCACTGTCCCGCCGACGACATCGCCGAGCGGGCGCTCCAGCTCTGCCGGAGCCAGGCCCGGCAGAAAGGCGTGACCCTCGAATACGTGCCCACGCCGGGCGTGGGCGAGTTGCGGGTCGATCCCGGCCGCGTGGCCCAGGCCCTGGCCAACCTGATGATCAACGCCATCGACGCGGTCGGGGAGGGGGGATACGTGACCTTGAGCGTCGCGGAAGACGGTCGCGAGACCGTGTTCATCGTCGAAGACAACGGTCCGGGCATCCACCTCGAGCCGGGCGAAGACCTGTTTCAGCCCTTCTTTACGCGCAAGGAAGACGGCACGGGCCTGGGCCTGGCCATCGTGCACCGCATTGTGACGTCCCATCACGGCAACGTGTCGTACCGCAACCGGGAAGGCGGCGGCGCCCGTTTCGAGGTGCGTCTCCCGAGCGAGCTGGGCGCGACCTGGTAGGCGCCCGCCCCGTGCGCGGGGCCGAGCGCGTCCTGCACATGACGCTCCGGGATCGAAAACCGGCGAGCGGGGGAACCGGGTGCGTTTCAACCCGGCCCGACCGAGCCGGCTGTGGTAGAATTCGTTTTCCTGCAAGGAGATAGAACTCGGGATGGCGGAAAAACAGCACACGGCGGCCTGCTCGTGCGGAAATCGCATCTCCACGACGGATTTTCCGGCGGGCGGCGCCCCGTGCCCGCAGTGCGGACGCCCCCTGCCCGGGGCCGTCGACCCTCCCGAGTCTTCCGATTCCGCGCTTCGCCCGGCCGCGGCCGAGCCGACGGATTGGCCCATCGAACACGTGCCGGCGGAATGGAACGTGGGCGACGTCATCCTGGGCCTCTACGAGGTGTCGGCCATCCTGGGCGAAGGCGGCATGGGCAAGGTCTACAAGGTCCACCACCGCGGCTGGGGCATGGACCTGGCCGTCAAGAGCCCCCGGGCCGAGATCCTCCAGCGCCCGGGCGGAGCGGCCCGGTTCGAGGCCGAATGCGCCACCTGGATCGACCTGGGCCTCCATCCCCACACGGTCAGTTGCTATTACGTGCGGCGCCTCGGCGGGATCCCGCGGGTGTTTGCCGAGTTTGTCGAGGACGGCAGCCTCTGGGACGCGATCTGCAACAAGCGGCTCTACGAAGGCGACCGCGACACGGCCCTGACGCGGATGCTCGACACGGCCATCCAGGCGGCCTGGGGCCTCCAGCACGCCCACGACCGCGGCTTCGTACACCAGGACGTGAAACCCGCCAACGTGCTGCTGACGCCCGACGGCCTGGCCAAGGTGGCGGACTTCGGCCTGGCCCGGGCCCTCACCCTCGAGGAAAACGGCCTGCCCATGGGCATGACGCGGGCCTACCGCGCCCCGGAACAGGTGGCCCGACAGGAATCGACGCCCCGCACCGACCTCTGGGGCTGGGGCCTCACGGTCCTCCAGATGTTCACCCGCAAGGTGGCCTGGAAGCTCGGAGAAGAGGCGCCCCAGGCACTGGAAGGCTACCTGGGCCGCATCCACAAGGCGCCGCCTTTCCTCCCCGTGGCGCCGCCCGAGCTCATCGAGTTGCTGCGGCGCTGCTTCGCCCTCGACCCCGACCGGCGTCCCCGCGACATGCGCGAGGCCACCGACGTGTTGCGCGGCATCTACGAAAACCTCACCGGCGCGCCCTACCCCCGCCGCGAACCCCGGCCCGCCGAGACCCTCTCCGACGGCCTGAACAACCGGGCCATCTCGCTCCTCGACCTCGGCCGGCAGCAGGAGGCCATGCGCCAGTGGAAGGAAGCCCTGGCCACCGACCCGCAACATCCCGAGTCGGTGTATAACCTGGGTTTGTTGAAATGGCGCGTGGGCCGCTTGACGGACGACGCCTTCCTGGCGCGCCTGCACGAGTCGGCCCGGCTCCATCCGGACGACCCCCTGACGCCCTACCGGTTCGCCCAGGTCCATTTGGAACGGGGCGACTACGCCGCCGCCCTCCGGCTCCTCGAGGGCAGCGACGACGCCGTCGCGCCCACCGAGGTCATTGCCGCGCGGGAAGCCGCCACCGCCCGCCGCGACCGGACCCGCCGCCTGCTCAAAGGGTTTCCCGGCCACAACGACACGATTACGGCGGCGGAGCTGTCCGACGACGGCAAGCAGGCCCTCTCCGGCAGCGAAGACAATACTGTGCGCCTGTGGGACGTCGAGAAGGGCGAGTGCCTGCGCGTCTTCGAAGGGCACACCAACACGGTCCGCGCCGTCCGCCTCAGCCTGAGCGGCCACTTCGGCGTGTCCGCCGGCGACGACCGGACCATCCGCCTGTGGAACCTGGGCACCGGCGCCTGCCTGCGCGTGCTCGAAGGCCACACGGGCGTGATCAAAGACCTCTCTCTCGGCGCCAACGACCGGTATCTCCTGTCCGCGGGCGAGGACAAGACGCTGCGCCTGTGGGACCTCGAAACCGGCATTTGCCGGCGCAGCTTCGAGGGCCACACCCACTGGGTCAACGCCGGAGCCCTCAGCGCCGACGGCCGCCGGATCCTCTCCGGAGGCATCGACCGCACCGTCCGCCTGTGGGATGCCGGCACGGGCGCTTCCCTCCACGTCATCCACGGCCATGAGGCGCCCATCGAGGCGGTCTGCATCGAGGCGAACGGCGGCTGGGGCCTGTCCGCCGACCGGCGCGGCGCGATTCACGTGTGGGATCTTACCGACGGCAAGTGCCTGGACCTCCTCGACGGGCACGAAGGGGCCGTCCATTCCCTCGCCCTGTCGGAAGACGGCCGCCACGCCCTTTCCGGCGGCAAAGACGGCACCGTGCGCCTCTGGGAGATGCGTTCCGGACGCTGCCTTTTCACCTACCGCGGCCACGAAGGACCGGTCACCGCCGTGAGTCTGGGGCTCGAAGGGCTCCTCGCCCTCAGCGTCGGTACGGACCGCACCCTGCGGGTCTGGCTCGCCGACTGCCATGCCTGGGTGGTTCCCGCCACGCTGATGGCCTGCCGCACCGTCTCGAGCGAGGCGGCGTCGTCGGCGGGCGCGGCCTTTCAGAAGGCCCTGGCGCTGGCTCGGCGGGCCCGGGCCCGGGGCGATGCCCGCGAGAGCGCCCGCCTCGTCGAGACGGCGCGGTCGCAGCCGGGACGCCGCCGCGCGCCCGAAGTCATGGAGGAATGGCGCAAGCTCTACTCCCTCCTTCCCAAGAAGCGCTTCGCCGGCGCCTGGGAGGTCGAGGAAATCGATCCCCGCGAAACGCCGCTCAAGCAGGTGGTCCTCATGCGCCGCGGCCGATACGCCCTGTCGCTGAGCGGGCCGAGCACGTTGCGGATGTGGGACCTGTCGGGCGGGCGGTGCCGCTACGCCGCCGGCGGGGAAGCGGGCGTGATGGACGGAATCTCGGTGAGCGAAGACGGCCGGTGGGTCGCCGCCGCGGGCTGGTCCCTCAGCCTCTGGGAAGTCCTCACGGGCAGCCACGTCCGCACCTTCGAGCGCCCTGCCGAACCGCTCCACTCCGTCGCCCTTAGCCCCGACGCGCAATACGTCCTGTCGGGCGGCGCCGTCGGAACGGTACGGCTGTGGCAGGCCTCGACGGGCCGTTGCCTGCGCAGCCTGGGCGGCCACTCGGGCGACGTCACGGCCGTGGCTTTCGGTCCCGACGGGCGCTACGCCCTCACCGGCGCCGAGGACCAGATCCTGGTGCTATGGGACGTGGCCCGCGGCCGGCCCCTGCGCATCCTCGAAGGCCAGACCGGCACGCCCCGCGCCATCAGCATCAGCGCCGACGGACGGCGCGCCCTCGTCGCCAGCACCGGTAGCTGGGACCGGCCCGGAGAGCTGCGCCTCTGGGATCTCCTCGCCGGGCAGTGTTCCGGCCCCTTCGAAGGCCACGCGGGGAACGTCAATTGCGCCGCCCTCAGTCCCAACGGCCTCCTCGCCATTTCCGGCGCCGACGACCGCACCGCCCGGCTCTGGGACGCCGACACGGGGCGCTGCCTCGCCACGCTCGAGAACCACGCCGAGCCCGTCGTCGCCGCGACCTTCACGCCGGACGGAGGTCACGCCCTGACCGCCGGGCGCGACGGCGCCATGCGCCTGTGGTTTCTCGATTGGGAACTCGACGAGAAGGAACCGGCGGACTGGGATGAATCAGTCCGCCCCTACATCGAGGCCTTCCTCACGCGCCTCACCCCCTACGGGAACAAGCTGCCCCTCGACGGCGTCCCCCCGGACCACAAGATCCAGGCCGCCCTGCGCCGCCACGGCAAGCCGAACCTCACCGACGACGAGCTCGAGCGGTTCCTGCGATACCTCGGAGCCATCGGCTACGGCTGGGTCCGTCCCGACAGCCTGCGGACGCGCATCCGCCGGATGGCCGCCTCCTGGAACAGCCCGCCCGAACCCTACGGCGGCCGGGCCCTTCGTTTCGCGGGCGAGGGCATCGCGCAACGCCTCCGGGGCCTCCTCGGCCGATAAGCGCTACGAACTCCCCTCAATCCGCGGCGGGTGTACGGGATTGGACGGGGCTTTCCCACGCGGTTCGCGCGATCTCGTAGATGATTCCCTCGCGCACGCCCACGCCGGGGACATGCAGTTCGCGCACCCCCAGCCAGGTCCCCAGGCACGTCAGGACCACGGCGGCGATCCCCATGACTTCGGCGCGGTCTTTGCGCACCCCGAAATCCTTGCGCCGCTGGGCCACATCCCGGGCGAGGATCCGGGGCAGGGCGTCGGAGAGGTCCTCGAGGTCCAGGGTATGAAGGCCGTTGACGGGCCGCCCGGGGGCGATTTCGGCGAGGGTCTCGGCGTTTCCGCCCACGGCCACGGCGAGACCGTCCATGGGCCTGCGCGGCTGCGGCAACCGTTCCCCCAGGACGTCCCGGATGTGCCGGGTCAGCACGCCATGCTGCGACTCGTTCAACGCCCCGTCGAACCCGAGCGTCTCGAGGAGCCGCACCGTGCCGATGGGCAGGGTGAGGGTCTGTTCGAGCGCCCCGTCCCGCAGGAAGCAGATCTCGAGGCTGCCGCCGCCGAGATCCGCGACGAGGCCGGGCGCTTGCCCGGGGCCCAGGGTCTCGAGCACGGCCGTCCGCACCAGGGCCGCCTCTTCGATTCCGTCGATGACCTCGAGTTCGATGCCGGTCTTTTCGCGGATCCGATCGAGGAGGACCCGGCGGTTGCGGGCGATCCGGGTGGCGCTGGTGGCCACCGCCCGGTACCGGCGGACGTTATGCCGGTCCAGAATCCGGCGGAAGTCCTCGAAGGCCCGGACGGCCCGGTCGATGGTCTCGTCGTCGAAGGTCCGCGACGTGAACACCCCGCGGCCCAACCGTACCGCGAACCGTTTGCGCTCGAGCGGCACCACGGCGCCCGAAGGCTCGACCCGGGCCGCCAGGAGCCGCAGTGCGTTGGACCCCGCGTCGATGGCGGCGATGTGAACCGGTTCCCGCAAGACGGTGCGTCAACTCCCGCGGTGCGCGAGCGCGTCCGGAAAGATCCGCCGCGCGGGGACCGTACTTCGGACCGCCTCGGGCGTTGTCCGTGCTCGCTCCGTCAACGTCGCCTCCATCCCTGTATCCTTCCGGACCTCGTTGGCACGCACGGCTCCGGCCGTCGCCTTGACGGCGGGCGCCGTATTCGAGCCCCTGCGCTACGGCAGGGCCGTTTTCACCGTTTCGAGGTCCGCGCCGAGCATTTTCTGCGCCACGGGGTCCAGCGCCTCCTCCGGACCCACCAGGTGCAGGGTGCGGTGGACGTGCTCATACGACTCCCCCGGAGCCAGCGCCAGGGCCGGCGACGACGTCTCGAGCTCGTAGAAGGGGCCCATCTGGCCCTGGCCGGGGCCGAGGGGGCCGTCGTTGTACGAGTTGATGGCGTCGCCCGCGAAGGGGTCGTCCTGCATCTTCCACGTGCTGTTGACGTAGCCCTCGTGCTTCTCGGGCACGTTGTAGGTCACCAGGGTGAGGACCCGGTTCTCGGCATCGTAGCTGCCCGCAACTCCCCGAGACCGGGCCGGGCTGATCCCCAGCTTGCTCCGGTAATTGCCGTCGGCCTTGAAGTAGAGCACGTCGTCCTCGACCTTGAGCCGTTCCGCGGGGATGGGCCCGAAGTAATCCGACGTCACCTTGGGCCCCCGTTCGCTCTCCGAGCCGCTCTGGAAGGGGATCACCACCGTCATCTGGGGGGTGGGCGTGAACATGCCCAGGATCCAGATGGACAGGAGGCCCGTGTCCTTTTCCCAGGCCGCGTCGCCGCGGTTGGTCAGTTTGTTGCGCGTTTCAAAGGCCACCGCCTTCACGCCTTCCGGAAGGGGCGCGCCGAGGATCTCGCCCACCGCCGCCGCGTCGAGCAGCCGAACCTCGCGCTCGACTTCCACGGAGAATTTCGTGCCGGACCAGTTGGTCACGTCGAAGGCGCGACGGAACAGGGCGCGGTCGTCCCCCTTCTCAACCAAAGGGAAGGGTTCCGTGTCGATGGGGGCGGGCGTCTGCCACGTGTCGAAGATGAACTCCGCGCCCGGCGGGAAGTAGATACCGAACTGGCCGCCCTCGGGTCCCAGCCAGAACCGGTCCTCGCCGCCATAGGCATTGATGTGGGGCTCGATCTCACCCGAGGCGACGAGCTCGCGGTTGATCCAGCCCAGGCTCAGCCCGTCGTCGCCCTGGGCGGTGCTGGTCATCACGCGGCCCTGGTAGGCCGGCACCACGGCGATGCGGCTGTCGCCCGTGCCCAGCACGAAGGCGTCGGTGTGTTCCCGCAGGAACTCCGCGTCCTCGCCGAAAGTCGCCGCCCCCGCCCCGAGGGCCCCCAGGCACAGCGCCACCGCCGCCACCCGCCCTGCCAAACGATGCGATCGCATTGCGAAGTCCTCCGTCCGCTCCACCGAAGAAGGTGGACATCTTCTCCCCGGCCGAGGCCGGTCGTTCGCCTCGGCAATCCGAACCCTATCATATTCCCAACGCAAAATCCGAAGAAAGCCGATGTCGCTGTGGCCGGGTTTCTCCTGCACGGCCCTTTGTGCTACAACCAACTGCGCGTCCCGAGGCGCGCGCTTCAGGATGCGACCATGACCGTAACCGCGGCGTCGGGGAGGACGGACGTGATGATGCGCATGATTCCATGGGTCGTTCTGCTGGGTTGGCCGGCCGCGGCGCCGGGGGAGGCTCCTGCCGTGACGAACGAAGCGAAACCGGCGGCGCTTCAAAATGTGGCGCTGGAACCGCTGCCCCTGGGGTCGATCCGGCCTACGGGCTGGCTCGAGCGGCAGTTGCGGATCCAGGCCGACGGACTGACCGGACATCTGGACGTGTTCTGGCCCGACATCCGAGACAGCGGCTGGATCGGGGGCTCGGCCGAGGGCTGGGAACGGGCCCCCTACTGGCTCGACGGGACGGTTCCCCTGGCCTATCTCCTCGACGACGACGCCCTGAAGGCCAAGGTCCAGCGCTACATCGACTATACCCTCGAGCACCAGAAGGAGGACGGCTGGCTGGGACCCGAGATCAGCAGTTCGCCCTCGGGCACCTATCAGCCCCGCGATCCGTGGCCGGTCTACGTGATGCTGAAGGTCCTCACCCAGTACCACGAAGCCACGGGCGACCCCCGCGTCATCCCGGCCATGCAGCGGTTCCTCCGGCGCCTCGACCAGGAAATGGACGCCCGGCCCCTCTTCGACTGGAACAAGTTCCGCTGGCAGGACCTCGCCGTGTCCATCTGCTGGCTCTACGACCGCGCGCCCGATCCGGAGCTGCTCAAGCTGGCGGAGAAGGCTCGCGCCCAGGGCTACGACTGGCTCGCCCATTTCCAGGACCTGCCCTTCAAAGAGCGGGTGCCGAAGTGGGAGTTCGAGAGCCACGTGGTGAACAACGCCATGGCCGTCAAGACACCCGGCGTCTGGTGGCGCGTGTCGGGCGACCCGGCCCACCGTGACCTTGCCCGTGGCGCCCTCGACGAGCTCGACCGTTACCACGGCCAGGTCACGGGCCTCTTCACGGGCGACGAGTGCTTCGCGGGCAGGATGCCGTCCCAGGGCACCGAACTGTGCGCCGTGGTGGAGTACATGTTCTCCCTCGAAACGCTCACGTCGATCCTGGGCGACCCCGTCTTCGCCGACCGACTCGAACGAATCGCCTTCAACGCCCTGCCCGCCACGTTCAAAGCCGACATGTGGGCCCACCAGTACGACCAGCAGGCCAATCAGGTCTTGTGTCGGGTCAGCGAGCACCGGGTCTTCGGCACCAACGGACCCGACGCCAACCTCTTCGGCCTCGAGCCGAACTACGGCTGTTGCACGGCCAACATGCACCAGGGCTGGCCCAAGTTCGCCGCCCACCTATGGATGAAGAGCCCCGACGGCGGACTGGCGGCCGTTGCCTACGCGCCGTCGGTCGCCACCGTGCAAATTGGCGATGCCGCGGTCCGCGCCGAGCTCGTCACCAACTACCCCTTCCGCGAGACCCTGGAGTTCCGGATCACCGCCGACCGGCCGGTCCGATTCCCCCTGCGGCTGCGCATCCCCGCCTGGGCCGCAGCCGCCGAACTGGCCGTGGAAGGCGAGGCCCAGCCAACGCCCGAGCCGAGGACCTTTGCCTCCATCGACCGCACCTGGGAAGGCACGACGACGGTGACGCTCCGGCTCCCTGCGGAGGTGCGCGTCGAACGGCGGTTCAACAACGCCCTGAGCATCCTGCGGGGACCCCTGGTGTACAGCCTCAACGTGGGCACCCACTGGCGCTACCTCCGGGGGCAGAAACCCCACGCCGACTGGGAGGTCTATCCCACCACGCAGTGGAATTACGCCCTCGAGGTCGACGAGGCGACCGCCGCTTCGGCCATCAAGTTCGAAACGCAGCCCGTGGCCGAGAATCCCTTCGACCCGGAGGCCCCGCCGGTGAAGGCCACCGTACCCGGGCGCCTCTTGCCCGAGTGGGTCCTGGAACGGAACGCCGCCGCGCCGCCGCCGCCGAGTCCCGTGAAGACCGAGCAACCCCTCGAGACCCTCACGCTCATCCCCTACGGATGCGCCAAACTCCGGGTCACCGAATTCCCGACCACGCGGTAAACCGCGGAAACCCAATCTTGGAGGCCCGCCTCCGAACGGGGCCGCTTTCCTGGCGCTCCTTCGCGCCGTACAATGGAAGGCGGCCGTGCGCCCCTTTTCTTTGCCGAAGGCACAGGCGCCGGCCGCGGCATAGCGGCTACGGGAAAGAAAACTGCCTTACAACATGCGTGTCCTCCATCTCTTCAGCAATGCCAAATGGACGGGTCCGGCGGAACCCGCCTTGAATCTGTGCGTCGCCCTGCGGCGCGCCGGGGTCGAGGCCGACTTCGCGTGCGCGCCCGACGCGGGCAAGTCCATCAACAAGGTCGTCGAGACGGCCCGCGACCGGGGCATCGAGCCGATCCTGCGGTTCGGCCTGCGCAAGCACCGGAATCCGCTGTTTAACTGGCTCGACGCACGGGCCCTGCGCCGATACCTTCGCGAGCATCCCTACGACCTCATCCATTGCCACCTGGACAACGACCATCGCATCGCCGCGGCCGCGTCCACGGGATTGCCCCTTGTCCGATCGAGCTATTACGGCGAAGGCGTGCCTTCCGGGGGCGACCGAGGCAAGGTGCTGCGGACGGCGGCCTTCCTCATCGAGCCGTCCCGCATCGCCCTCGACCACGACGCCCGGACTTTCGGCTTTCCCACGGACCGCATGGAAGTGGTGCCCGGGGCGGTGGACACGGAACGATTCGATCCCGTTCGGGAAGTGCCCGACGGGCGGCGGCGCCTCGGCATTCCTTACGACGCCTTCGTAGTCGGCATCGTGGCCCGCATGCAGACCCACCGACGCTACGAGGATTTCTGGCGCGCCCTGCGCCAACTGGCCGACGCGCGCCCGAACGTGCACGTCATCGTCGTGGGACGGGGCACCCGCCAGGAGCAGGTCGGCATGCGGCCCGTCCGCGAGCTCGGACTCGAGGATCGGGTCCATTTCCCCGGCTACGTC
>CAYVOE010000078.1:0-1878 GCA_964452795.1 uncultured Nitrospiraceae bacterium | reverse complement strand
GAGGATTACGTGGGCATGCTCAAGGCCTTCGACGTCAAGGTCTACCTCGTGCCCGGGAGCGACGGCACCTGCCGCGCCGTGCGCGAGGCCCTCGCCATGGCCCGGCCCGTCGTGGCCGCCGACCGCGGCATGCTCCGCGAGATCATCGACGACGGCGAGAACGGCTTCCTCTTCGACGGCGACGCCGACGGACTGGCGCGCATCCTCGAGTCGCTGGCCTCCGACCGCGCCCGCACCCGCCGCCTCGGTCAGGCCGCCCGGGACAAAGCCCTGCGCGAGTTTTCCCTCGACGTCCAGGCCCGGCGCGTGGCCAATATCTATCGCCGCGTGCTCCGGTCGGGTTACATCGGTACATAGGTTGACATATGTACGCAATCCCATGTATATTCGACCGATTACGGGCCGATATGGACGCCCCCGGTCCGTACTCAGGGGTACTCAGGCGCGGTCCACAGGAGGTTTACGCAGGATGGCCACGTACAAAATCGCATTGTTGCCGGGCGACGGCACGGGTCCGGAGGTGCTTCGGGAAGGGGTGAAGGTGCTCAAGGCGGCCTCGGACCGCTACGGGTTCTCCTTCGAGACCCAGGAATACGACTTCGGCGGCGACCGCTACCTGAAGACGAAGGAGGTGCTGCCGGATTCGGCCATCGACGAGTTGCGCCAGTTCCACGCCATCTACCTGGGCGCCATCGGCCATCCCGACGTCAAGCCCGGCATCCTCGAGAAAGGCATTCTGCTCCGGGTCCGCTTCGAGCTGGACCAGTACATCAACCTCCGTCCCGTGAAGCTCTATCCGGGCGTCGAGACTCCCATCAAGAACAAGGGGCCCGAAGACATCGACTTCGTGGTGGTGCGCGAGAACTCGGCGGACGTGTACACCGGCCTCGGCGGCGTCACCCGCATGGGCACGCCCTACGAGGTGGCGGTCCAGGAGATGGTCTACACCCGCAACGAGGTGGATCGCTGCCTGAAATACGCCTTCGAATTGACCCGCAAGCGCAACAAGGCGAAGACCCTGACCCTCTGCGGCAAGACCAACGTGCTGACCTATGTCTGGGGCCTGTGGGAGCGGGCCTTCCACGAGATGGGCGCGAAGGACTACCCCGACATCAAGCGCGACTATGCCCACGTGGACGCCACCACCATGTGGATGGTCAAGAACCCCGAATGGTTCGACGTCATCGTCACGGGCAACATGTTCGGCGACATCATCACCGACCTGGGCGCCATGGTCCAGGGCGGCATGGGCGTGGCCGCGGGCGGCAACATCAACCCCGAAGGCGTCTCCATGTTCGAGCCCATCGGCGGCAGCGCGCCCAAATACACGGGCCAGAACGTCATCAACCCCATGGCGGCCATCTTCGCCGGCCAGATGCTCCTCGACCACCTCGGCGAGGCGGAAGCCGCCGCGGCCGTCGAGAAGGCCTGCTCCGATTTCCTCGGCTCCGGCGAGCTCAAGGGCTTGTCGGCCAAGGAAATCCAGGAATCCGGCTGGTCCACCACCCGGATCGGCGACGCCGTGGCCGAGCGCGTGGCGAAAGGCTGACACGCGGCTTAGGCGTCCTCGCCCAAGATAAGAAAACCGAAGGGGTTGCGGATGGTCGTCCGCAACCCCTTTTCCCGTTCGCCCGGCAAAACGTTGCCGGACGCGCAGGCGGTTCGGGGATTCGGGCCGGTGAAAATTCCCCGAAGGGGATGCATACGTTAGCCCAGGGTCAGCGAGCAACAGCGAGCGCCACCCTGGGTACACACCCACCCACCGTCTTTTCCCCGAAGGGGATACATACACAGCGATACAGGCTGGTCATAGGACCGGACTGTTCCAGGACTGACTTCCGCCCCACCGATCGTAGGACTACGAGGACTGCGCTGGAC
>CAYVOE010000077.1:0-14799 GCA_964452795.1 uncultured Nitrospiraceae bacterium | reverse complement strand
TGAGGGCGAAGGACGCGTCCTGGCCGCGATCTCTCGCCGCCTTGAGGTGTCCCGGATTGAGGTAGACCGACGCCCCTACCTGCTCGACGGTCGCCACGTGGGTGTGTCCCGTGATGACGACGGAGGCGGCCCGCTCGACGGCGCGCAGATCCTTGTCGGCATGTGTCATGGCGATGGTAATGCCGTCGACGCGGTCCACGATCCGACGGGGCACGCGGCCCGCGCCGTTCTCGGGGCACCACAGCCCCGGCACGGCGCGGACCCGATATCCCGCGAAGTCCAGCTCTTCGGCGTCGGCGTAGTCGTCGCCGGCGTGGTAGATGGTGTCGACGCCGAAACGTTCGGTCATCAACTCGGCAACCTCGAACATGAGGCTCCGGTTGCCATGGGTGTCGCTCATAATGCCGAGGATCACGGTGCGCTCTCGGCGTATTCGCGGTAAAGGGCCTCGCAGGCCTCCCGGTCCAGCTCTTTCTCGGAGACGGCCACGCGGAAACGAAGCGTCAGCGGCTCGTCCTCCTTGAGCTCGGGCTCGAAGAAGGCGCCGAACCGGGCGTAGCGCCGGATCGAGTACACGGGCTGGCCCGTGACCAGGCTCGGGTGCGTCATGTGGACGAATCCGTAGCGTTTCCCGTTGATGACGGCGCTGCAGTACACCCACCAGGCCCCCACCACCTTGTCGTCTTCGAGCTCTTCGGCGCCCTCGGGCAGGATGTACTGCGTCGTTTCCTCGTGCTCGCTCACCTCGTTGGAAAGGCGGAGCTGCATGCCGGCGTGCTGAAGGTCGCCTTTGAGCTGGATGGTGCCGGCGCGCGACTCGAGCTCCGAGACGAAATCGATGAGGCGAATGCCGTCGGCGCCGGGGCGTGCGGTGATGGTCCGGGTTTCGACGATGAAGGGCACCCCCGTCTCGTCGTCACACCAGTGCACTTCCTCGACCTGGGTGGCATGGTTCTCGGCGGCCTCGAGTCGCTTCCAGGCCACGTGGCGCTGCGAATTGTCGGGATTGTGCCAGGTATCGAAATCGCGGCCGTTGACCAGGGTGTCCTTCCAGCCGATGAACAGGCCGCGGTGGTGGGAGAACTTCCCGCCCGGCCCTTTCGTGAGAGGCGCCTCGCCCGCGAAGTCGTAGATGTGGGTGAAGACCTTGGTGGTGTCGTCGCGCCGATCCGGATCGGGCGGCGTGATGACGGTGCTCAACCACACCGCGTCGTCGACCTTCAGATCGAGCCGCTGGTCAAACTGAAACCCGGCAGCCTCGGCCGCACACAGACCCGCAATCAGAAGCGCTCCCCAGATATGCATACCCATTCTCCCTCCTCGATGTCGCGGTTCAAACAAAGGGCGCGCGGCCTCAGCCGGGAACTCCCGAGCCACCCAGCCACGCCACCACGGCTTCGCCGATGAAATAGCCTACCACGGCCACGCCCAGGCCCACGAGAAACATGTCCATGCCGCTTCGGAAAAACCCTCTGCCCGTGAAGACGCTCCGGACGGCGCCGACGGCGAAATGCGAGAGCATGGCGAGGGCGAACGAGGTCCCGATGGCCGCCGGTCCCGAGGCGAAGATGAAGGGCGCCACGGGAATCAGGGCGCCCACGGCGGTGGCGCTTCCCGTGATCCATCCTTCTTTCATGGGCGTGGTATGGGCCTCGCCGATGCCCAGCTCCTCCCGCACCTTTTCTTCGAGGGCGCGCTCGGGATCCTTCATGACGTCGGCGGCGAGGGCACGCGAGCGGTCTTGGGGAACGCCCTTGGCCTCGTAGATCAGCGCCAGCTCCTCCTCCTCGAGCTGCGGCATCAGGGCGAGCTCGTCCCGTTCCATGGCGATCTCGTAGGCGTACACCTCCGCTTCGCTCTTGGCGGCGAGGTAGCCCGAAGATCCCATGGACAGGGCGTCGGCAACGGTGCCTGCCAGCCCCGAGAGCAGGATAATCCCGGGATCGCCGTAGGCCACCACCCCGGCCACGAGGCCGAAGTTGGCGGTGAGGCCGTCGTTGAACCCGTAGACCACGTTGCGCAGGAAGCCGCCCGACGCGGTGCGGTGCCAGGGCTCCCCCGATCCGCCCGTGAGCTTCATGAGGCTCTCGGCATGGTGGGCCGATTCGCGGGCCAGGGTCAGGGCGGCGGCCTTGGTGTCGGGATAGGCCGCGTCGCGATGGAGGTTCATGTAGCTGCGAACCTCTTCGCCTTCCTCGCGCAACAGCAGACCCAGGAGGGTGGACGGGCCGAACCAGCGGCCGATGCGCGCCAGCATGCGGGCACGCATGGATGGATTCGGCATCGGAGCTTCGATCCCGTGATCGGCGAGAATCCGCCGCCACATCTCGACGTGCCGCTGTTCCACGTCGGCCAGCCGCCGGTACACGTCGCTGCGCCTGGGCGATTCCTCGGACTCGGCCAGGGTGGAATACAGAAAATACGCATCGGCCTCGTCTTGCAGGTGATGCCGCCAGACGGACAGCCGCTTTGGGTCGACTTCCACAGAAGGGTCTCCCGTTGATTCCGGTCGCGGGCACGCTTCGGCCACGAAGGGGCATTATACCGCCCGGGCGGCGGAAATGGGCCGGTCTTGTTCGTTGAGAAGGACCGCGGGATGCGTCAGGAACTCTTGAGGGCGTCGGCCACGGCGGTCTCCACCTCGGCTCGATCGGGCAGAGACACCTGCGCGCCCCGCCGCGTCGACGCAAGACCCCCGGCTCCGTTGGCGAAGGCCAGGGCTTCGTAGAGCCCCTTCGCTTCCACCATGGCGACGGCCAGGGCGCCGGTAAAGGCATCGCCCGCGCCCACGGTATCGACGGGCGTGACGGGAAGGGTGGGCACGGTGCACGTGTGCCCGGCGTCGGCGGCCAGGGTGGGCTCCGAACCGCGGGTCACCACGAGACACGACGCGTGGGGAAAGCGGCCGCGGGCGGCATCGAGGGCCTCGGCATCGCCAATGGACGCGCCCAGAATGCGTTCGGCTTCGGTCTCGTTGAGGACGAGGCAGTCGATCTGGACGTCCTTCCACGGGAAATCGACGGGAACGGGCGCCGGGTTGAAGAGGATGCGCACGCCGCTCTCCGAAGCAATCTTCATGGCGTGGACGATGGTGTCGACGGGCACCTCGGCCTGGAGCACGAGGAGGTCGGCGCTCCGGATGCTCGACGCGCACCGATCGACGTCGGCCGGGCGCAGATGCCGGTTGGCGCCGGGCGACACGGCGATGATGTTTCCGCCCCCCGAGTCGACCAGGATGAGTGCGCAGCCGTTGGGCACGCCCGAGGCCGGCTCGGCCAGAGGCAGATCGATCCCCTCGCCTTTCAAATGCTCTCGGTAGGCCTCGCCGGCCGCGTCGTCGCCGAATCGCGCCACGAATGAGACGCGTCCGCCCAGGCGCGCGGCGGCCACGGCCTGGTTGGCGCCTTTGCCGCCGTACGTGGTCATGAGGTCACTGCCGGAGACCGTCTCGCCGGGGCGCGGCAACTGTTCCACCTCGACCACATAGTCCACGTTTGCCGATCCTACCACGCAAATACGCCCCACAGCGTGACCCTCCTTACCAATAGTGCTCAATCAGAAACATTCGGTCGATGGGATTGTCGTCTCGGCCTTGGCCTCTCCGCGCCGTCCATCGACCGGCGGCATTATAGCGTTGTCGGCGCCCCGGACGGGACTTGAGCTTCCGCGACGGACCCTCCCTCCGGCCGCAACACCGCGCGCAGTTGCCGGCCCAGCTCCGTGAGCCGTTCCGCATGGGCCGGATCGGAAGCGATGTTGCGGGTCTCTCCCGGATCCGCGGCGTGGTCGTAGAGCTCGAACCCCACGCCTTCCGGAAGCGGCGCACGGGCCGGAACGATCTGCGGATCGAAGGGGATCCATTCTGTATAGCGGAACCGCTCGGTGCGCAGGGTGTATCCCATGAGCCCGTCGCGAAAGAACTGGCTGACCGCGGCGGCTTTGCCGGGCCGCGTCGGATCGTCGAGCAGGTGGGCGAGGTTCGTCCCTTCCACGTGAGACGGAACCGGCACGCCGCAGAGGTCGCACAGCGTCGGGTACAGATCCAGGGACTCGCTCAGCCCGTCGCACGTGGCTCCGGTCCCGGAGCGGCCCGGCGCGCGCACGATGAGGGGCACCCGCGTGTCGAGCTCGAAGTTCGATTCCTTGCCCCAGTACCCGTACTCGCCGAGCTTGTACCCGTTGTCGCCCCAGAGGACCACCACGGTGTTCTCGGCGAGGCCGAGGCGATCCAGGGCATCGAGGACGCGACCGACCTGAGCGTCGGCGTAGCTCGTGGCCGCGTAGTAACCCCGGATGAGCTCCCCGGCCTTGTCCGGCGGAAGGGGACCGGGCTTGCGGATGTCGCGGTAGCGATACCACTCGTTGCACTGGGAGAACTCAATGGCCGGGGCGTTCTCGGGCCGGTCCGTGTTCTCCGGCAGCGCGATCTCCTCGGGCGGGTACAGATCGAAGTATTTTCGCGGCGCCACAAAAGGCAAATGGGGCCGGATGATCCCCGCCGCCAGGAAGAAGGGGCGGTCCTTCACCTCTTCGAGCGTCTCGATGACCCGGTCCGCCACCTGGCCGTCCCAGAAATGGTTGTCGGGCACGTCGGGCGCCTCCCAGGATGGCCCCGGCATCAAGAGGAAGAGGGGCAGGCCCGTCTGGGGGTCCACCCGGGCGCCGAGCTCTTTCATCCGGTCGAGGCGCTTTTGTTCGGCGCGGACCGCCTCCATTTCGTCGGGTCCGTACGCCGGGGCCTCGGGAACGTAGAGCGGCTCGGTCCAGCTTGCGGGGTCGTCGTGCTCGCGGTCGTGGTAGACCTTGCCGAAGGCCTGGGTGTGGTAGCCATGGGCCTTGAAGTGCTGCGGCAGGGTGACCGCATCGGGCACGGTGTCGCGGAAATGCTTGCCGATCCAGTAGATCCCCGTTGAGTCGGGCCGCAGACCGGTGAGGAGCGACGTGCGCGACGGACTGCACAGAGCCACCTGGCAGTAATGGCGCGTGAAGGTCACGCCCTCCCGGGCCAGACGGTCGATGTTCGGGGTCTTGACCATCGGGTGGCCGTAGCACCCCAGTTCGGGTCTTAGGTCATCAACGGTGATCAGCAGTACGTTCAACGGAAGATCTCTCGAAGTTTCCGAGGCGGCGTTCCAGGCCAGGGCGGCGGCTCCTCCGGCCGTGGTGGCGGCCAGAAACCGGCGCCGCGACACCGCCTCCGTCGTTTGTGTCCGATCGCTCACGGCTGCCCTCCCTTTCACCGTTTACGGCAGATCAACGTTCGCCAGCGCGCCGCCCATGCGCCCCCCGGCCGTAACGCGGCACACCACCCGCGCCGCGCCCGACAAAGGCTCGTACTCGCCTCCGGTCAGGTCATACTGCCGAGGCACCGCGACGGCACTGCGCCCATACTCCCCTTCGCCGTCGGCTTCCAGGACCCGCCACTCGTAGGGTCCGGGGACGACACGAACGGCCACGCGGGCTCCGTCCACCGGGCGCCCGTCTGCCTCGTACACCGCGGCCCGGACGGACAGGGCGCCGGCCTTGGTCGTGCAGGACAGGTGTACGCCGAGGGCGTCGCGGGCGGCATCGGCCTGCGCGCCCGCCTTGGCCGGAAGACCGGCGTCGAGGGCCGCCCGCGCCTGGGCAAGGCTCTTCTCGAGCGCCGCGGTGTCGATATCGAGCGCTTTCCAGCGTTGCCGGGTTTCTTCGGCCCGTTCCAAGGCCGCCTCCGCCTCTTCCTGCGTATAGGGACGATGGAACCACGCTACGGCCGTTCCCCGCGGGGCGAGCTCGATCGCGAGCGCTCCGGAATCCGGTCCTTCGTTCCCCGAGATGAGTTCCCGAACGCGGTAGCTGTCGTCCGACTCGACGAGCGAGACCTCCGCGGCCACGGGCCGGTCCTCGTGGTTGATCAACACGGCCGCCAGGCTGCGTCCGTCGGTCAAGGGAAAGCACGTGACGCGGGCGCCGGAGGTCCGGACCTCGACCGGGCTGAGGACGGTGCGCGGGAGCAGGTCTCGGACCGCCCCCTCGATTCGTGCAAGTCGGACAGGCGCGTACTCGCTGCGTTCCGAGTGGGCGCCGCGATCCGTCGAGGCTCGGTTGACCAGCCGCCGGGTGTCGGAGTCGAAAGCGTCGTCCACCCTGCGGACCCGCAGGGCGTGCCGGGACTGAAACTGGGCGCCGGCATCGAGGGGCTTTCCAGCAGCGTTGATGTCGAAGAAGGCGCCGCAGGCCACCACGTGCCCGCCGGTCGCGAGATAGGCCTCCATGCCCGCCACGGCCTCGTCGTAAACCCGTCCGTTGTTGATGCTGATCAACAGGGGCATGCGCTCGGCAAGCGATTCGTCGAGGAGCGCGTCGCCCACAATCGTGAGATGCCAGCCGGCAAGCAGAGCGTCCTGGAAGAAGCCGGTCCAGGCCCCGTCCCACCGCTCGAGAAGCCATTTCGCGTCGGACACGTAGAGTCCCACCTGGGGCTGCACGCGGGTCATGCCCGCGAGCACGGGCTTCATGCCCTTGATCTCGGCGAAGACCCGCGCGGCCTCGGCCTCGGCGGGCGTGTCCTTGATGTGCCAGAGTCCGTCGGCAAGGTCGCCCTCCCACTGGACATAGCCGATGTGGCCGATGCCCATGCCCAGGCACTCGTAGGTGAGCCGGCGCAGCATCTCGGGGGTGAAGCTGCGCCCGCCGCCCATGGCCTCGGGGTCGAGGGTCTTGTTGGCGAGCCGGGGCGTGACCACGGGCAGACCGAAGGCCGTGAGATGGCTCAGGGTCAGCAGGTTCAGCGACTCGGGGTCGTCTTCAATGGTGATCTGGCCGGTTTCGAAGCCGTCGCTTGCACCGGCGAGCAGGGCGGGCGGGTGCCCCATGAGCCGCCGCTGGGCGGGGAAAAACATGTTGCCGTGGGTCGGATAAAGCACGGGTCGTGCCGGGTCTTCGGCGAGGAAGGCCTGCGTGTAGCCCGCCGCGCGGTCGGCCACGGCCTGTTCGCGGAAGGTGTACCACGCCGCCCAGGCTGCGGACTCGCCGGGATCCGTCAGTGCCTCTTTCGGGTACCGGACTTCGCGACCGCGGTCCTTCAGAAAGGCCTCGAAATGACGCATGAATTCGGGCCGGAAATCGCCGGGAGGCAGGCCGAACATGTCGGGATAGGCCTCTTCGCCGGCGATGACCCAGTAGCGCAGATGCCGGCAGTCGCGGAAGGCGCGTGCCCGCAGTCCAATGAGCTGTGCGGAGAGTTTCGTGAGGGTCGGGTCGTCGAAGGCCGGCACGGGATTCGTGCTGCCGAGGATGGGACTTCCCACGGTAATCAGCTCGCCGTCCCGATCGCGCATGAAGGCCTCGGGATGGGCATCGACGAACCATTTCGGGTACCGGATGAAAAAGGGATTGTTGTGCTCGCCGATGCCGTGGCCGAAGACGAAATCGCCCGATTCGCCGCAGACGCAATTGCCCGGCGGCGCCAGGGGCAAGTGGACAGGCTCCGCATCGGAATCGTGCCGCTCCTCCTCGGTACCGTCGGCGTACCGCAGCATCGAGCGCAGTTGCCGGCCCGTTCCCGACACCTGCCCCTTCGGGTCGTCCAATTCGCTCGCGGCGGCATCCACCGATTCCGGCCACACGTCGACGGGACCGCGCCATGCCAGCACCTCGACGCGGTACCGCCCGGCCGGCCAGGGATTCGTCGTAGTGAAGATCAGCCAGGGATCTTTGCTCGCGTCCTCCTGGCGCGCCTCGGCGATGGACTCGTCCCTGCGAAAGAGCGTGCCCGCGCCGGCCGTGCCGCTTCGAGCGGTGCTGACCAGTACGCGGAACTCGACAAAGGGGCGAGGCACGTCGAAGGTGAAGCTCACCCGCTCGCGGGGTCCCGCATGCACGGGGTGCAGCGTCGCTTCGCCGTCGGGACCCGGAACAAGGTAAAGGGATTCGTGGCGCGAGTAGGCATTCGCGCCCGTGCGACGCCGCACTTCCTCGGGCGACCCCATCCAGAAGCTCAGCCACGCGCCCGGCCCTTCGACCCAGCGGGCGTACGCCGGATCGAGCTCCCGCACAAAGGTTCGGGTTGCGACGGTCCCTTCGCTCTCTGCGACGGCCCACCCCGTCAGGGCGGCGCCGACGACCATCAGGTAAATCCCGGTCCGAATCGGTCCCCCTCCTCTCCGGTGTCTCATAGCTCCCCCCTCAATCGGCCATCCGAGCGTTCGCGGTCGTCAGGATTCGGCCTCCTCGGACGGCGAGTTCGGCACGTCGAAGACCTGCATGGTTCCGCCGCCCCGGGTTTCCGAATGGGCCGTAAACACCAGCCGGGCGGGTCCTTGGAGCGGCTCGTAGGCCCGTTTCTCGAAATTGTAGATGCGCGGCAGGTCGTCTGTCGGCACGGTCAGCCGGTAGACCCCGTCGTCGCCCGGCTCGAAGGCATGGAAGGCGAAGGGCCCGGGCACGATGCGCACCCGCACGGCGGCATCCGTCGCGGGGGACCCGTTCGAGTCGAAGACGCGGGCCGTCAGCTCGAGGCCGCCTTCCAGCCGGGCCGCAGCGTCCGCCTTCACGGCGTAGGACGCGCGGATGACCTCGGCCAGGCACCCGGCCTTGGCTATCACGCGCCCGTCGTCGAGGGCGTTTCGAAGGGCCTGCAGCAGGGGTTCGAAGGGGGCCGTGTCCGCGCCCGCTTCCCGCCACGCGGCCACGGTCGATTCGGCGGCCGCGGCTTTCGCACGGGCGTCGTCGGCGCTCATGTCGGGATGGAACCAGAGCACGGCGGTGCCGTGGGGTTCGAGTTGGACCAGCACGCGTCCGTCTTCGACCGGCAACGGCTCCCCGGGCTCGAGGGCGTTTTCCGGCACAAGGCGGCTCGCATCCGGCAGGAGCCCGTCGGCAATCTTCACCCGCGCTTCCACGGCCTCGCCGCCGCGGTTGACGATCACCGTCGCCAGCGACAGGCCCTCCGTGAGGGTGAAGACCTCGAGATCCTTCGGCCGTGCAGCCTCGACGTCGATGGGACGGAGCCGGTGCTCCGCCAGATCCTTCAGTAGCGCCCCTTCGATGGCCGCTACCGGCAGGGCCCGAAACTCGTGGGGCCATTGCCACGCGCCGTCGCCGGTCTGGAACTGGTTGACCAGGGTCCGCGTCTCGGATTCGGGCGTCAGGTCGAGCACGACGGCTCGATCGAAGGCCGCGGCCGACCGACCCAGGGCGTCCTCCGTGCCGAGACCGCCCCATGCGTACACCCGCCCCCCGGCGTCGACGTAGGCGTCCAGACCGCGGCGAGCCTCCTCCGACAGGCGCGTGTTCTCGAGGCTGACGAGGACCGGCATCCGCGCGGCGAGGTCGGCGCCCAGCAGCGCGTCGTTCACCATCGTGACGTTCCAGTGGGCCGCCACGGCGTCCTGTATGAAGGCCGTCCAGCGAGGATTCCATTCCTTCAGCCACGTGTCGTCGGACACGTAGAGCCCCACCGCCGGCTGGAGTCGGCTCATCCCGGCCAGGACGGGCCGGAGCCGCTTGAATTCGGCGAACACGGCGGCGCACTCCGCCTCGGCGGGCGTGTCCTTGATGAACCATTCACCGTCGCCCAGTGACGCGCGCCAGTGGATGGGCCCGATGTGCCACACCCCCATGCCGAGGCACTCGTACAGCAGCCGACGCAGCATGGGCGGCGTGAAGGAACGGCCGCCGCCGCGCGCCGCCTCGTCGAGGGTCTTGTTGCCCAGCCGCGGCGCCACCGTGGGCACGCCGTAGGCCGTGTAGTTGGCGAGATAGAGCAGGTTGAGGTTCTCGTCGTCGTTGTCGATGGTGATGTGGCCCATCTCGAAGCCGTCGCAGGCCCCGGCCAGGAGCGCCGGCGGCTGGCCGAGCTTGCGCCGCATGTCTCCGGCGAAGGGATGGCCGTGGGTGGGATACATGACGGGCCGGCTCCGATCGGCCGACAGGAAACTCTGCATGTGGCCCGAGGCGCGGTCCGCGATGGCCTGTTCCCGGAAGATGTACCACGCCGCCCGGGCCGGGCTGTCCGATTCCGCCGTGATCGCCGCGGGATCGACGGGCAGCGGCAGCCCCGTCCGTGCCGCGAAAGCCTTGTAGTGGTCCTTCGAGGCCTCGCGGAAATCGCCCACGGGCAGGCCGAAATAGTCGGGATAGGCCTCTTCCGATCCGATGAACCAGCCGCGCACCCGGGGGTCGTCGCCCACGGACTCGACTTCGCGCCGGATCAGCTCCGAGGCCAGGCGCATGATGGTCGGATCGTCCACGGCGGGCACGGGGTTGCGCCGGTTGCCGATGGGGTTGCTGATGACCTCGATGAGGTTGCCGTCTTTGTCGAGCATGAAGGCCTCGGGGTGGGCCTCCCGGAACTCTTCGGTGTAATAGGTGAAATAGGGATTGTTCCGTTCGCCCACGAAAAACTGGCCCACGAGATCGCCCGACTTCAGGGTCTCGAGGTTGCGGGCCATGGGACCGGGCCGCGGCCCCTCCCCTTCCTCGCGCGGACGCAGCGCTGCCGTCAGGTCGACGAACCCTACGGCCGCGTCGATGCCCACCCGGGCCCTGGCCTCTTCAACATCGCTGATGCTGTCCAGCACGCTGAGCATCGCCCCCGGCCCTTCCACCCATTGGCGGTAGACCGGCTCGAGCTCGGCGCGAAAGGTCAGGCTCGCCGGCGCCGGGGCCGGCTCCGTCGGGGCCTCGGCGGCCGCCGCTTCCGGGGTCGCGGACATGAAGACCCCCCACAGCATTCCCGCTACAACGTGTTCCATCATGCTTGACAAGGTTCCTTCATCGACTCTTCGTTGACTCGCGAACCGGCCGTCGGCTCGTCCGATAGGCCCCGTGCAGAGGTCGAGGGACTACTGAGGCGCCTGCGGGGTCGTCGACTGCGGGACCTGCTGCATCGTCTGCTGCATCGATTGCTGCATCTGCTGCTGGAACATCTGCTGCTCGAAATCGAGCATCTGCTGCTCTTCCGGAGTCAAATCGGGTTGCTCGACGACGACCTGCTTCGAGCCGCAGCCGATTGCGGCCAATCCGCACAGAATTCCGGCGGCGACGATGCTCCCCATCCTGGCGAAGATACGCATTTTCCAATCCTTTCCGTCGTTGTTGAAAGACAAGGCGATCCCCGGGCGCCCTACATCTTGATGGCCCCGGAGGCGATGCCTTCGATAAACAGCTTCATGGCAAACAGAAACATAACGAACAGCGGGATGGCCGACAGGGTGTACCCGGCCATCAGCGGTCCGTACTCGACGTAGTTCTGGCCTTCGAGAAATTTCAGACCGATGGACACCGTGAAATGGTCCTTCTGCAGCACCACCAGGGGCCAGATGTAGTCGTTCCACAGGGCCACCACGTTGATGATCATCATGGTGCCGATGATGGGCTTGGCCAGGGGCAGGGCCACGTGGCGGTACTGCTGGAACCGGCTCGCCCCGTCGATGCGGGCCGCCTCGAACAGGGCCGACGGCTGGGCCTCGAAGAACTGGCGCAGCACGTAGATCATCATCACCTGTCCCCCCGCCGCCGCGGGCAGGATCAGCGCCCAGAGCGTATTGAGCAGGCGCAGGTCGATGGGGCGGCCCCAGCGCTCGAGGCCCAGGAGCCCGTTGACGGACCCGCTGAAGGACCGGAGCAGGCCGTCCATCTGCGTGACCAGCACGTAGAGCGGGATCAGGTTGAGGATCCCGGGGATCATCATGAGGGCGATGATGTAGCCGAAGAAGAACCGCTTCCCCGTGAACCGGAACTGGGCGAAGTAGAAGGCGCAGAGGGTTCCCAGGAACGTGGCGATGAAGGTGGTGACCACGACCACGAAGACCGTGCGCCCGATGAAGGGGCCCACGTATTCGAAGGCCTGGATGTAATTCTCGAAATGGAGCGGCCACGTGGGAACGAAGGGCGATTCGGCGAACTGGACCGGGTCCTTCAGGCTGATGATCAGCATGAAGTACACGGGGATGAACACAAACCCCGCCACGATGAGGAGCACGACGGTCTTGAGGACCTCGGTGGAGGTTCCCCGAACGCGGCGCCGCGAGACGGCGGGCCGTTCGGCCGTGGTGGTCAGCGTGGCCGGGGTGGTCATTCGTTGGTGCTCCGAATCGCTTTCATGTTGAAATACGACAATGACAGGATGATGAGAAACATCACCAGGCCCAGCGCCGCCGCGTACCCCATGCGCCCGTGGCTGAAGGCGTTCTGGTACATCCACAGGCCGGGCAGCATGGACGCGTTGTTGGGCCCGCCCTTGGTCAGCACCAGGGGCAGCCAGAAGTCCTGGATGGTGCCGATGGTGATGAGGACGATATTCAGCTTGATCTGGCCGACGATGAGCGGCAATTCCACGTTGAAGAAGCGCCGCCACGGTCCGCAGCCGTCGATGCGGGTGGCGTCGAACACCGACGGCGAGATGTTCTGCAGGCCCGCCAGCAGGATGAGCACGCCGATGGTGGACACCCAGGGGAACCCGATGAAGATCAGGGCCGGCACCACGGTCTCCTGGGAGCCCAGCCAATTCACGGGCGCCTTGATGAGGCCCGCCTCGAGCAGCAGCGTATTCAGCAGGCCCCCTTCCATGCGGTAGAAGTACTTCCAAATCAACAGGCCCACGATGGCCGGCACCGCCATGGGAAGCACGAACACCACGCGGAAGGCATATTGCAGCCGCCGGTTCACCAGGTGGTAGAGGACCACGGCCGTGAACACGGTCGGGATGAACTTTATCAGGTTGGCGATAAGGAAGGCGAACATGACGGCCACGGAATGATGCAGCACCTCGTCGGTCAGCATCATGCGGAAGTTGCCCAGGCCCGTGAACTCCGACACGTCGCTCCCGTTCCACACGAAGAAGGCATGGTAGACGGCCGAAAAGGCCGGCGTATAGGCGAAGAGGCCCATGAGCGCCAGCGTGGGTATCAGTACGGCGATGACCCGCAAATCGCGCAACAGCCCCCACAACACGCCCGACCACGTCAGCGTCATCAGCGCGCCGGCGCAGAGCAGCAACATGGCCACTTCAAAGGTGCGGGCGATCCGCTTGAGCGACGCGTACGACAGGGGCTCGTTCTTGTAGAACTCGAGCCGCTTCTCCGGCCCCTGCAAGGTCTCGCAACGCTCGATCAGCCCGAGGTTGTCGGTGATGCTGCGCCAGAGCTCCGACAGGTTCTTCTCGAGCTCCTCCGAGGCGGCGGGGGCGGCGCCGGGCGCGGGCCAATGGAGCGCGCGCAAGTCGGCGATCCAGAGGTGCTGGCTGCGCCGGACCTCGCGGCGCAGGTCGTCGGGATACTCGACGACCAGGCGACCGTAGGCAAATTCGAAGTACTCCTGAAGGCTGTCGAGGAACGATTCGAACTGCTTCTCGCGCCATTGACGGTACTCCTCGGGGGTGCCGCCGGTCTGGCGCTGGAAAAAGTCGTAGTTGGGGATGCTGCCCATGAGCCGGTTCAGCTCGTTCCACACCTTGTCGCGGGCGTCCACCCAGTAGGGTTCCTTCACGATGGACAGCACGTAGGGGTCGAAGAAGACGAGGTGGGTGCCCCGGCGGTTCATGCGGGTCAGGAACGGTTTCAACTTGTCGGGAGCGGGCACGCCCCGGATGGGCGACAGACACACGGCCTCGCGGCTGAGGATGGTCTGGGCCTCGGGCGACACGAAGTACATCAGGAAGTCCATCGCGGCCGCCGTGGTCCCCCGCTCCTCGGTCACCCTGGGCACGGCGAATTCAAAGGCCGACAGGCTGAACTCCTCGGAATACTCGCCGTCGTAGTAGGGCGAATGGCTCAGCAGGGGGAAGGGAAACACGCCGATCTCGAAGGGGCAGATCTTCTCGAAGGTCGACATGTCCGTGCTCACCCAGAAGATCGTGGCGACCCGGCCCTTGGCGAAGAAATCGAAGGCCTGCTGGATGTCGAGGGACGTGCTCCCGGGCACCCAGTACTCGGACTGGTCGTGGAACAGGCGCCACGGCGCCGAGATCTCCGGGTCGCGCAGGTCCAGCGTGCCGGTGAGTACGCCGTGGGCGATCTCGAAGGGGTCGGGCTCGTCGTCGGGCAGGAAATTGTCGTACCGCGCCAGCAGGTTGTCGTAGAGCTGCTTGCGCATGTAGGGCTGCTGCCAGATCAGCGGCGCCGGGTCGGGATAGAAGTTGCACACCGAGCCGTAGACACCCATCTCGCGCAGGGTCTCGAAGGCGGCCATGAGCTCTTCCCAGGTCTGGGGCTCGGCCACGCGCTCCTTGCCGTTCTCGTCGAGGATGGGCCGTCCGTCGGCGTCGCGCATCACCAGTCCCGCTTCCCGGAACAGGTCCTTGTTGTAGAAGAAGCCCGTGTTCTCCGACGCCCACGACACGATCCAGTTCTTGCGGAACACGGGATCCCGCGCGCTCAGGATGAACTGGGGATAGAACATCTCGGCCCAGGGCAGGCCCGTGTAGGGGTTGATCGACATGAGGTAGGGCGTGGTCTCGACCAGCTTGTTCTGATAGGCCCCGTACCGGATGGCCGAGCCGTTGTCGATCTGGACGATGTCCGGGATCTCCCGGCCCAGGATCTGGCTCTGGAGCCAGTCGTGGTAGCCCGTATAGGGCAGCCCCACCACATTGACCTTCACCTTCGGATTCCGGGCCTCGTATTTCCGCACGATCTCCCGGATACCGCGGTCCATGCCCGGCTTCTCGAGGATCCAGAAGGTCACGGTGATCTCGACGGGCTCGGGCGGGTCGAACCGGTGATTGGTCATGGGCATGGGGTTGGTGTCGAGGCCCGAGAAGTACTCGCCTTCGACGGGCACCTCGAGCTCTTCGAGGCGGTCCAGCACCCGGTCGGT
>CAYVOE010000076.1:0-14887 GCA_964452795.1 uncultured Nitrospiraceae bacterium | reverse complement strand
CATGCTTCGGAACGACCGGGTCAGGCTGGCGACCTCGTCGAGCCCCTCGGCTTCGGGAACCGGTGCGTCGAGATCGCCGGCGGCCACGGCGCGCACGGCCGTCTCGAAGCGGCGGATGGGGGTGCTGATGGCCCAGGCGATGATCCAGGCGATGCCCACCAGCAGGGTCAGGGCCAGCGCGCCGTAGATAAGCTTGGCGCGGACAATGGCGCCGAGGATCTCGTGCATGTAATCCTGTGGAAAGACCACGCCCAGGGACCACGTGGTTCCCGGCACGGATGAAAACGCCATCCAGTGGGAGGATCCGTCGAGGAAGCTGGTCCAGTCGACGACGTCCGAATCTCCGCGGGTCATGCGGCGGGCGATGCGGCGCATTTCGGCGTTGCCGAGGCGGTCGGCGAGGCTGAACACGGTGGGGCCCATCACGAGCTCCGCCCGGGGATGGACCATGATCCGTCCCTGCCCCGAGAGGAGGAAAACGTATTGCCCCCGGGATCCGTGGAGCCCGCCGCAGATCCGTTCGAGCCAGTCGAGGTGCAGGTCGGCGCCGGCCACGCCCAGGCATTTCCCCGTTCCGGGCTCGAGGATGGGCACGCCGTAGGATACCATGAGGTGGTCTTCGGCCACGCCGAAATAGGGTTCGGTCCAGCAGGGCCCCAGCAGTTTCGGCAGGAAGTACCAGTCGTGTTTGCGGTAGCGGCCGTCGCGGTATTCGGGCAGGTCTTCGAGCTGGACGGTTCGCACCTGTCCTTCGTGTCGGAAGACCACGGGGAGAAACGGTTCTCCGCCCGCTTCGTCGAGGTACACCCCCATGCCCGAGAGGAAAGGATGGGACTCGAGGCTTCGACGGACCATGGCGACGATGGCGTCCGGCGGCAGATGGCCGCCCGCGACGGCCAGCGCCAACTGTTGCACGGCGCTCTCGGTCCGATCCACGTAGGAGCTGACCTCGTGGCTCAGCAGGTCCGACTGAAGTCGGGTGTACTCGCGCAGTTCGGTGGTGTATCGCCGACGGTCGCTGAAGTAATCGGTCGCAATCAGGGTTACCAGGACCGCGGCCACCCCCAGGAGGATGAACAACATCAGGCGTTGAGCGATGCTCAGTCGCAGTAGCATCAGGTGCCGCCTCCCGCGACAAAACGCTCGTATTCGGGCAGGGCATCGGCCGCGCCCGATCGCCGCAGCGATTCCCGCACTTCCGCGTACCGGTCGGGCGACAGGCGTCCGTCCAGCGTCGCACCGTTTTCCGGAAACACGCACGCGAGCACGGCCTCGAGGGACTGGCGCGTACGAGCGGGGCTGAGCTCGAGGCCGTCGCCCGAGGCGCGACGACCGAGGAATTCGCTCGCCTCTTCGGGATGCTCGCGGACCCAGCGCCACCCTTCGATCACCGCGTCGGCCAGCGCCCCGCACAACTTCGGGTCCCGGTCATAGGTTTCCCGGAGGCAGTAGATCCCGTCTTCGGGGAAGTTGACGCCGCAGTCGCGCAACGGAAGGACCTCGACCTCGTTGTATTCGATGCCCGTTTCGTAGAGCTCGAAATACTCGCCGTAGCGGGTGCCGACGCAGGCGTCGACGGCCCGCCGGTGGAACGGAACGAAGTTGTAGTACTGGGGGATTCGGTGGGGCCGGACGCCGTGGATTTGGAACAGCACGTCGAACGGTGCGCCTGCGGGCCCTTCCCAGACAGACACCCTCCGGTTGTCGAGATCCGACACGCCCCGGACGGTTCGGTCCTTCCAGGCCAGGAGCGCGAGGCTCGAATCCTGGAAGATCTGGGCGATGTTCACGATTCCGGGCGCATCGCGGGCCTCCCGGAGCAGGGCCGTGTGCAACCACGCCACGGCGAATTCGGCCTCGCGCGATACCACCCGATCGAGGGCGTCTTCCTCCGGGTCCACGGCGACGATTTCGACATCGAGTCCCGCGGCCCGGAAGACGCCGTTTTCGGCGGCGGCCCGCAGGCCGGCGTAACGCACCTCCGGCCCCGCGGGCACCGCGAGCCGAACGGATCGAAGGTTCTCCGAGGGTTCACGCGGGGTCGTGGCCTTTGCCTCGTCGGAGGCGTGATCGCACCCGAACGCTGCGATCGTCAGGGCCAGGGCCGCCAGGATCCGCTCGGCCCGCGCTATGTGATGAAAGAAACGCAACGGTTGGCCTCAAGACGCGTGAAAGGAGAACGGGGTTCGGCGTGCCGAGCTCGACACCCGTCGCGGGGCGGTCGCGGCACAGGGTCCGGCAGCGTGCTCCGATTCTCCCGGGGCTCCCTTTTTCGAGGTGCTCCCCGGCCAAAGGCCGAGGGCACGACATACGGCTTTGATTTCGAGGGCGAAGGTCTCTCCCCTCCCCCGCCTCCTGCGGAGGGCGCGGGTGCGAAGGGGAAAGGACCTTGCGCTCGAACGGGTCATGCGGACACGATGGTTCGCATGGCCTCGTCGTTGGATTGGTTGATGGCCTGGACCGTGTCACGGACGGCGTCCAGCATCTTGTTCAGCTCGTTCATGAGATCGTTGGCCTGGTCATAGCCGGCCTGGGACTTCGCGGCCTCGGCTTCGAGCTGCTTGGAGTCGGCATCCTTGAGCTGCTGCTCGTAGTCCATCGTCCCTTTGAAAGCCGAGCCGAGCCCTTCCACGATGCTGGACCACCCCTGCATCTTCATGTTCGTCGCTTCGATCTCCGATCGAATCTGGTGGCCCTTCATTTCCTGGCCGTGGATCTTCTCCAGGATCGCCTCGGCCTCGGCCTGCTCCTGATCGGCCTTGGTCTGGCTCGCCTGTTTCGCCTGGGCTTCCTGCTTCCCGGTCTCGAGCTTGTCCGAGGCCATCTTCAGTTGGCTCTGACTCTCCTCCTGCGCCTGTTGAGATGGCTTCAGTTCGGTCATCTCGATCTCATCCGGCGAGCCGGAGGCCTTGGACGAAGCGGTCGACTCCTCAACCTGCATGTTCTCGGACTCGGTTTCAGGGGTACCGCCCATCTTCGAGGCCATGTTCATCATCCGGACGCCCTGGACCACGTTGGCGGCGCCCATGCCGATGTTGATGACGCCGCTGACGATGGCTCCGGCCAGGGCGTAGGCGGCGCCTTCGCGCAGCTTGTCCGCGGCGGCCATGTTCTGCTCGAAGGCGGTCTCCATCGCCGCCAGCCGGACTTGCCGGGCCGCCTTCCGCTCTTCCTGCGCGGTCTGGAAGAGGAGCGACATCAGGAGGAACATGTTGACGCCCTCGTGCTGGTTCGGCAGCTTGTTGCCGACCGATTGAAAGGCCTCTTGGGAAGGCTCCGCTTGCGCGCCTTTCAGTTGCGGCCCGGAGAACGTCAGGGTGCCGAGGTCGGTCTTGACGACGACCTTGTCGCCGTCGATCACGGCGTCCTGAATGGTGCCGTAGTTTCCGGCGGCGATCCGGGCGCGCTGGGCGTCGCTCAACCCTTCTGCGGCCTGCCACTGGAAATCGCGGTCGATCGCGTTCATCGAGCCGCCGGCGGTCACGTCGATGCTCATACAGAATCTCCCTGTCGCGCCGGCCGGGGTGCACGACGCACCCCGCGGCCGACGGCTTCCGACGGCGATCCCATCACGCGCTGGCGAACTGCATGATGGTGTCTTTGGACTTGTCGATGGACTTGAGCATGTCCATCGTGATGCCGACGCCGTCCTCCAACTGCTTGAGGATCTTCTTCAACTGCTCCTGCTCGTCCTGAAGCTGTTGTTGGAGTTTGGCAATCCAGGCTTGCAAGGACTTGCTGTCGGCACGGTCCTGGGTCGCCTGATACTGCGTCACGCCCGTGGCAATGCCGGCCGCGCCGCCCGCCACCGCCGCTACGCCGCCGCCGATGCGCGCCACCTGCTGGACCATCTGGGCGACCCGCATCAGGTTGCTGATCTCGCCGGCTGCGCTGGCGCCGCCCGTGAGGGCCATGGTGGCCAGACCCGCGGCGAGCAGGGCCACCTGCAGCCCGATCTGGAACCAGAACTTGGCCTTGTCGTTGTCGCCGAACATCTCCGTCATTAAGGAGTCCATGGCGCCGGATTCCTGCATGGCCATGATGCCCATGGCGAGCCCGGCGATGGCGAGGCCCACGACGGCCGCCGCGGCGCCGCCCGTCACGATGACGGCGGCCACGGCCGCCACCACGGCGAGCGCCACGCCCACCCAGCCGAAGATCTTCGACATCAGACCGCCCTTGTCGGCCTGCTTCATCTTGTCGATGGCGTCCTGGAGCTTCTTGAGATTTTCCTGGTTCTTCGCGGCGAGGTCGTCCTTGTCCTGCTTGATGGCCTGCTGAGAAGTCTGGATTTGAAGGTCTTTGAGCTTGCTCTGCAGCGACGCGATCAGCAGGGTGAGGGCGCTGCCGTCTCCGAAGTCGACTTTGGGCTGCGAAAGGACCGGGGCGTCGGGGGTGCCGAACTGCACGCGCAGTTGCTGCACCTTGCCGGCGGCGTCGGTGCCGACGCGGTCGCGGATGATCTGAAGCTGGGCGTCGGTGATGTTGTTGATCGGCGGCAACTCGTTGGGAGAGCCGTATCCGAGGGCCTGGGCGATCTGGGTAAGGTTGGTGGTGGAGAGTTCGTTCCACTGTGCGTCCATTGGCGATACTCCTTTCCAGACCCTACAGCGTGTTCAACAGGGCCTGTGCCTGCGCCTTGTACACGGCGTGGGCGGGACTGTCCTGGGCGGCCATGACGGCGCCCTCGAGGGCGTGGCGCGCCTCCTCCTTCTTCCCGAGCATGACGAGGCAGTATCCCGCCTGAAGCTGCGGCTGTGGATCCGTGACGTCGATGAGGGTCGCCAGGGCATAGGCGTTGAGGGCCTTTTCGTACTCCTTCATCATCTGCCAGGTGGCGGCGAGGCCCATCCACCACTTCTGGTTCAGGTGGTCGAAGACCGTGAGGAACTGAAAGATGGGCAGGGCCTTGTCGTACTTCCCGTTCCGGTAAAAGCTGTGGGCGACGCTGTAGATCAGCTCCTTGTCCTGGGCGTTGAGGTCGTAGAGATCGCCCACGGTCCCGCCGGAGGCCAGGCGTTCGATGAGATGGCCGGCCAGTTCCCGCTGAGCGTCGTCCAGTTTCAAGGAATCGAGGGCGTCCTTCGTGAGCTGTTCTACATCGACGCCGTCTACTACGGTGTTCACCTCTACCGTGTTGTCTTGGCTCATGACCCGCTCCTTTGCATTGCGTGCGATATCGTTCCGGATTGCCGCGCGCGGCGGCGCGAATGCGATGCGGGCGCGGCGGCCGACGCCGGAACGCCGGCCGCCGCACTCGTAGTGGTTAGCCGCCGAGGTTGCGCACCACGGAGTCGCGCGACTTCTGGTCGTTCTGCAGCATGTTCGAACCCGTGTCGAAGGCCTCGTTCCGCTTGTTGACGAGGGACTGCATGCGGGTCATGGCAAGCTGGGAATCGCTGTTGAGGCCGTCGATTTCGCCCTTCACGGCCTCGATGTTGGCGTCCCACTGGGCGTCGCGGGTTTCCGTCTTCGCGTCGTACTGGACGTCGGTCTTCGTGAGCCCGAAGTAGTCCATCCAATCGTCAACGTTGCGGCTCTGGCCGTCGGTTCCGTCGAGGTTGAAGACAGCGCTGGTTTTGTCGCCCCAGTCGCCCGAGTCGTCGTCCCGGCCTTCGGCCTTGGCGCTGCGCATCTGGGACAACAGCTCGTTGAGCGCCTTGAGCTTGTTGTTGCGGTCCTGGATCTCGCTCATCTGGTCGGCGATCTGTGCGTCGAGCTGTTTGGTCCGATCCAGGTTGAGCTGCAGCATCAACTGGCCGAGGTCCATCTCCTTGCCGTTGACGATGAACATCCCGTCACCGGACGCGCGCACAGACATGTTCGTGTTCAGTTCGCTCATCTTCGCTCCTTTCCGGCCTGAGGCCGCCGCCTTCCAACAAGGCGGATTTTCCCACGTGACTTGGCAACCGATCGCGAACGGATGGCGCAAGCAAAACCGACTAACCGCCGAGATTCCGCACCACGGAATCGCGCGATTTCTGATCGTTCTGGAGCATGTTCGACGCCGTGTCGAAGGCCTGATTTCGCTTGTTGACGATCGACTGGAGTCGGGTCATGTCGAGCTGGGAATCGCTGTTCAGCGAGTCCACCGCCGCCTTGGTGTTCTCGATCATGGCGGAGAGATCGTCCACGCTGAGGGTTCCGTCGCTATCCGCGTCGACGACGTCGATGCCGAGCTTGCTCAGCTCCTCCTTGTCGATGACCTGGAGCTCGTTGCGGTAGTTGGCGTCAAGAGCGACCTGCTCCTCCGTCGAGGTGCTCCCGGCGTCGACTTCCTTGTTGTCCAGGGCCCAGTCGTCGGCGCTGCCCTTCACCGTGGTGAAGATGTAGCCGTCGTTGGTCTGGGCGTCGAGTTCGTGGCCGTTGGACATGACGTTGGAAATGGTGGGCGACTCGCTGTTGACACCGGTCACGGTGACGGCCTGGTCGCCTCGGGTAATCGTAAGGGTGCTCGAGACTCGGTGCTCGGTGTTCTGGTACTGCTCGGTGCCGACCGAGATCTTGGTGCCGTCGGGCAACACGAAGGTGGAGTCGCCGTAGAACTGGAACGAGCCGCCGTCGCCTTCCGCGACATGAGGGTCGCCCCAGATGGTCGACTCCTTGCCGTCGGGACCGACGATCTTCCAGTCCGCGTCCGACTTGCTTCCCGACTGTTTCGGGTTCACCACAATCTGGTACCCGTTGCCGAGGTCGATGGTGCCGGTATTCGCATCCACGGAGAAGGAGCCGCCGGGCTGCTGGACCACCGCCCCGCCCGACGCCTTGAGCTGGCGCAGCTGAGCCAGGGTGTCGTTGAGCTGCCGGAGCTTGTCGTTGCGGTCCTTCACAGCCGACATCTGATCGGCGATTCCCTGGTCCATCAACTGGGTACGCTCGAGGTTCAGTGTCAACACCAAGGCGCCCAGATCCATGGCCTTGCCGTCGACAACGAACAGGCCGTCTTTCGCCTGCACGCTGTTAATCCCGTCAACCATGTCCGATCTCCTCTCTTCCGGGCCGCGCGCCCGGCCCCGCAATGCCGGGACGCGCCCCACCTGCTCTCGAATCCACACAGGCACAGCACGGCTCCCCGATCGAGCGCATCGGGACACGCCGTTGTGTGCATTCCGCTGAGTGGATTTCTGCCTTCACCGGCCAGCCGCCGGAACGCGGATGGCGCAACCAATTGACGAGGAAAACTATCGTCAGCAATGCCGCGCGGCTTTTGCAGGATCTATAAGAAACTGCGCAGAACCCCAAGCGGCCACCCTTCATAGCCGCCGTACGAGACGGGGGTTGCGGGAACGTGCCGCGCGAACCTTGCCCGGGATCAGACCATGCGGTTCATCCGCCGCGTGCGCGTGGACCCGGTACGCTCCGAGGATCGCTGCTGATGGAATTGCTCCTCGGCCGCGCGAAGGTCGCGCTCAACCTCCTCCTGGAAGGCCTTCTGCTCCTCTTCCGCCTTCTTGAGCGCCTCCTCGCTCAGTCCCTTCTGGGACGCTTCAAGCAAGTGGTCGAAGCTGGCGGCGCCGATGCTCTTCGCCAGCTCGTGCTTCTGCGCCTCGAGCCGGCCCACTTCCGCCTCCAGGCTCTCATACATCTTGAGCGTACGCTGCGTTTCCGCCAGAGTCTGCTCGATGTCTTTGTCGCTCAGGGCCATAGTCGTTCTCCGTCTATCCTCGAGGGAGCGGTGCGGCCCCGACCTTCCCTCGTCCTGCCATACAGAACCACGATTTGACCGCCCTCGACGGGCCGCGCGTTTTTTGGGCACACCGGAGGCGGCGCGCCGGATACGCGTCGAAGGGCGAGCACGTCACTGGATCACAAATGAAAACTTACTGGGCGCCGGGCTGGCTTACGTCCCGGCGTGCGGGTCCGACCTCGCTTCTCAACTCTTCCCGGGCAGAAGGCTCGTCGATCGTTGCGGGGAGTTTCCCTTCCAGCACTTCCAGAAGCCGTTCCTCCGCGCCCGGGGCGGTGGAACTCTGCAGAAGCTGATCCGGACTCGAGGCGTCCAGCTCCACGACGCGCGGCGTCAGGAGGAACATGCGCTGCATCATCTGGCGCTCTTTGCCGTGGCTGCGGAACAGGCCGCCCAGGATCGGTACTTTGGAAATGCCCGGGACGCCGCGTCGGTTGTCGGTCCGGCTCTCGCGCATGTATCCGCCGACGAGAAGGCTCTGGTCGTGGTGAACCACGGCCTGGGTGTTGATGGCGCTGGTGCGGATTACCGGCAGGCCGTCCACGGTGGTGTCTTCAAAGGCTCCGTCTTCAATGTGCACCACGAGCTGGATGCTCGTCGGGCCGCCGGGCACCTCGGGATCGATGATCGTGGGAGTGACTCTTAGCTGCACGCCGGCGGTCACGCTGAAGAGCTCGACGTCCTCGAAGCCGGCCACGCGGGCGTTGAAAGTCTGGTCGTCCCGCAGCTCGGCTTCCAGGTTGGCGAAGGTGATGAGCGATGGGCGCGACAGGATCCGCGCCTCGCCGCGACCTTCGAGGGCCTTGACGGCTGCGAGAAACCGCAGGTGGTCGTTCAACACGAGCCATGAGGCGGTGATCTCGCCGGCCTCGAGCGTCACGTCGGCGTCCAGGATCCCGCCGGTGGTGTCGAGCCCCAAGGCCCCTTCGTTGTGTTGGTCCTCGTACCCCGCCTCGACGCGCAGCCCCCAATCGAAGGCCAGATCGGCGTTGACGTCCAGGATCGAGGCCTGGATCTCCACGAGCCGGACGGGAACGTCCAATTCGCGAATCAATTGCTCGTACAGGTTCATGCGCGCCGCCGTGTCTCGCACAATCACGGCGTTGCGCCGGGTGTCGGCTTCGATGGACGGCTCGATGTCGGGGTCGAGCTGAACCTCGAGCCGCGAGGGGGCGGTGTCGTAGGGGTATCCCGCCGCCCCGGCGTCGAACACCTCCCCGCTTCCGGTCTCGGGGCCGAAGAGTTCGCCCAACGACGGTTCTTCTACGGGGAGGACGTTTTCGGTTTCGCTTCTGCCCGGCGCGCCCGGGGCGCGGGCGCCCGCCGACGGCGTCACCGGTCTTTGGAAAGGCCCCCCGCCGTCTCCCCCGCCTTCGGAGCCGAAGGCCAGGGCGCGGGGTACGTTGCTCCCCCCCTGGTCGCGCTGGGTCATGACGCGGCGCAGCAAGGTGGCCACGCCGGACACGACCACTTCCCGATCGCGCAGGGGCAGCCGCATGTCGCCCGCCCAGGCATGGGTCAGGGGGAAGTAGCGCACCTCCTCCTGGCGGACTTCCTGCCGGCGCCGTCGCCCTTCGGCGGCGGTGACCACGGCGCGGACGCTCTGCACGTAGTGGGGCGGGCCCGAGACGTATAACAGGGGCGGTTCGGCCAGGGCGCGTACCGTGAAGCGCGGGTCGAAAAGATTCAACTTGCGCAGCATATCGAGGGCGTCTTCCGGCGTGAGAAATTCGAGGAGCAGAAAGGCCGACTGAACCTCGTGGGCGCCGTAGACGTAGAGGACGGCCCCGTCCCGGTACCAAGTCAGCCCGTAGGCCGTGGCCAGATCGTTCAGCAATCGGTCGGGATCGACGTCGACGAAGCTGCCGCTCACGAGTCCGGTCACTTCGTCGCTCACTACGACCGAATATCCCTGAGCCGTACCCAACGCTCTCAACAATTCCCGGATGTCGACGCCTTCGGCGGTGTAGCTGAAGCGGTCGCCGTCGGACGCCGTGCCCTGCGCGCCCGCGACGAGGGGGAACAGCCAGAGTCCCGCGCACGCGCAAGCGCAGATACCCAACTGTCTAGGACTCGCACATCTCGGCAGTACGCCGATCATTAACCCTCCCGCAATCAACCCAAAGGACGGCGCCGACTCCCGATCCGACCCGACCGGGCAGCACCCCACGATCGCCGTGTTCGACGCGGACCTGGCTGCATGAGCCCGTCAGGGCACCAGGCCCGCGGAGGGCGCGTGTGCCGGCGCGGCTTCGCGGCGTGCCTGCTCGACCCAGAATTCCAGCCGGTTCAGAAACTCCTCCACCTCCGCCTCAAATTCCGCCGGCGATTTGCCGGCCAGCGGGAAGCGGTGGTACAGGAGCAGGGTGTCGGACGGAGCGTCCAGCGCCAGGCATGCGTTCTCCTGGGCGGCCACGGCCAGCGAGACTTTCAACAGGCGGCGTAACCGTTCGCCGCGGGGCGGATCGGTGGACGGAATCTCCGTCACCGCGCCCGACAACAGACACGATTCGCCTTCGTCCTTGCACCACACCACGAGCTGCCCGAATCGAAACGCGCGGCTGCCGTCCGGTCGCGTCGCCGGCTCATCGGGGTATTCGATTCGCTGGATGAACTGCGTCACTAACGTTTCGAATTGTGACACGAAATCACCCTCCGCAAGCGCCAAAAGGCTGCTCCAAGAACCCGATGATTCGCCGCTGAATGTACTTTCCGACCCTCAGGAAATGGCGGCGTGCCCGCGCTGCGACCGGACCGCAGCATGAGGATTCTATTATACATCACTCCGGCCTCCGATGCAGCAAAAAAATTCAACTCCGGCGACGCGCGTCGATGTCGCGCGCCCACCGCAACACCTCGGCGACCGGTTCGATCAGGTCCGCCGGAATGAAGTCGTCAACCTCGGCATCGCGATAGAGCGCCCGGGCCAGTTCAACGTTTTCCATGACCGGCACGCCGTTCTGTTCGGCGGCTCGACGCATGCGCAGCGCCAACGCTCCGTCGCCCTTGGCTGTTACCCGAGGAAGGGGTGTGTCCCCCGCCTTGTAGTAAAGCGCCACGGCCAGGTGCACGGGGTTCGTGACCACGGCGGTGGCCTGCTTTGCGCCCTCGGTTGGATCCCCTGAAAGAAGCTCACGGTGCAACTGGCGCCGCTTGCCCTTGATCTCGGGCGACCCTTCCATTTCCTTGTATTCCTGCTTCACCTCGTCGTGAGACATCATGAGCTGCTTCATCAGTTGCCTACGCTGGAGAAAGCCGTCGGCGGCGGCGATGACGACGAACGCGAAGGCGGCGTTCACCGCGATGCGTTTCACCAGGACGCCCAGGGCCGGCAGGATGCCGTCGACCTCGCCGTAGGCGAAGGTGACGAGGTCGGGCACGGACTGTTGGATAACGTGGTACACCAGGTATCCCACGAAACTCAGCTTGATAATGTTCTTCAGGAATTCGATGAGGTTCTTCATCCCGAAGATCTTCTTGATGCCCTGGGCGGGATTGAGCTTGTTGAGGTCGGGCTTGAGGGCTTCGAATGCTAACAGCCCGCCCACCTGGGCATAGCCCGCCGCGAGCCCCACCGCCGCCGCCACCAGAACCGGGGGCAGGGAAAGCTTGAGCAGGACGATCACGGTGGCCTTCAGCCCCGAATTGACGGCGTCTCGATACTCGGGCGAGTCGAGGCCGGCAATGTGCGTCACCAGGCCCTGGAGTTCCTGCAGGTAGTAGTTGAAACTGATCCCGACATAGGCGAAGAGGGCGATGAGCGTGGCGGCTCCGGAAATGTCGCGGCTGTAGGCGACCTGGCCCTTCTTGCGGGCATCGCGCAGCCGTTTGGGTGTCGGTTGTTCGGTCTTTTCGCCGCTCACAGGAAGACGCTCTCGAGGTAGCCCACCACGTTGAAGCGCATCTCGCCGTCGAACACCTCGAACAGGTAGCCGAGGTATAGCATGAGGAACAGGATGCCGAGGGCACTCTTGACGGGCATGGCCAGAAAAAACACGTTGAGCTGGGGCACGGATCGATTGATGATGCCCAGCCCGATGGTGGCCAGGAGCATGACGATGACGGGAGGTGCCGCGAGGACCACAGTGGTCCGCAGCATGCCGTCGGCCAGCGCAAGCACCGAGCCCGGCAGGTTGGGCGCGAACTCGGGCATGGGCGAGAACACGGGCCACACGCGGTAGCTTTCGTAGAGGGCGCCGAGGAATATGAGGATCGACCCCGTGGCGAAGAACAGGGCGGCCGCGGCCTGCAGCAGGAGCAGGCCGATGGGCGAGTCCTGGGCCCCCGTCAGAGGCGCGAAGACCTGGCCCATGGTGGCGCCGCGCTGGTTGTCGATGAAATTGCCCACGTTTTCCGCAATCCAGAAGGGCATGCCTCCGAGGAAGCCGATGAAGGCGCCCAGCAGGGCCTCTTTGACCAGGATGAGCGTGGCCGCGGCGAAGCCCAGGGTTCGCAGATCCGGCAGCGACGCCGAGACGGTCGGCAGCACCAGGAGGGCCAGGGCGACCACAACGGTGCGCCGCGCCATGCCCGGCACCATTTGATCCGACAACACCGGCATGACGGTGAACACGGCCAGGAGCCGGGCCGAGGAAAGGCCCAGGGCGACGACCGTCTGGTACATGTCGGGGATCGGTTCTTCCATCGAGGAGCTCGATCTCCTATTGCTTCACCAGGTACGGAAACGACGTGAAAATGTCGGCGGTGAATTCGTAGATCTCGGCACCGAGCCAGCGTGCCACCACCAGCAACATCAGGGAAATGGTGACGAGCTTGATGGCGAAAGACAGCGTCTGCTCCTGAATCTGGGTGAGGGCCTGGAGGAGGCTGACGAGCATGCCGACGGCCGTGGCGACGATGATGGGCGGCAGGCTGAGCAGCAGCACGAGCATCAGCGCGTTGCCGGTGTATTCGAGAATTCGTGATGCGTCCACGTGCGTACCTCCTCGGCCCGTCAGCCGTAGGTGAGGACGAGCCCCTGTATGAGGCGCGTCCAGCCGTCCACCAGCACGAACAACAGCAGCTTGAACGGCAGCGATATGGTCATGGGGGACACCATCATCATGCCCATGGCCAGTAATATGTTCGAAACGATGATGTCGATGGCGATAAAGGGCAGATAAATAAGGAAGCCAATCTGGAAGGCCGTGGTAAGTTCGCTGACCACGAAGGCCGGCACCAGGACCAGGAGGTCGTCCTCCTCGAGTTCGGCGGCCCGTTCCGCCGGCCAGATGCTCTCGGCCGTATGCTGGAAGAAGCTGCGCTCGTGGCTGCGGCTGTGGGCCAGGAAGAATTCTTTGAAGGGCTGCGAAGCCGCGCCGAAGGCCTCGACCTGCTCCTGGGGGCGCATGTCGGGATCGTAGGCCTGGTTGCCGAGGGTCCAGGCCTCGTTGAACACGGGCGTCATGATATAGACGCTCAGGATGATGGCCAGCCCGTTGAGGACGATGTTGGGTGGGATCTGCTGGATGCCGAGGGCGTTGCGCAGGAGCGACAGCACGACCACGATCTTCAGATACGACGTCACCATGGCGGCGAGGAACGGGAGCAGGGCCAGTCCGACGAGGGCCACGATAAGGGTAAGGGGGTCGTATCCGAAGACCATGGCGTCACTCCCGGCGGAGGCTTACGATGCGCACGCCCACGTGATCTTCGATGCGCATGAGCGCGCCCTTGCCGATCTCGCGCCCGTTGGCGCGCAGGGTCACCGGGGTGTCGAGCGGAACGGGCAACTCGAGCACCTGTCCCTCCGCCATTCCCTTGAGGTCGCCGAAGCTTACCGTGACGCTGCCCAGCTCGAAACTCACCCGGACGGGGAGCTTGTCGACGTTGACGGGCGCCGGCTCGGAGGAGGTTTCCTCTTCCGCGGGCGGCCCTTGTTTCTCTTCCGGTTCCATTTTCAATACTTCCCCATCCAGCGTCCCGACAAAATAGAGCCCCGGAGCAAAATAGATCCGCGCGGGGAGGCGTCCGCCCAGGCCGTACGCGCCCAGCACCAGAATGTCTCGCGGTTCCAGTCGCTCGAACTCCTCGAGCGGCACCCACACGCTGCGAAGCTGCACCCGGCCGACGGCATCGGGCCGCGGCAGGTTCTGATCGCCAACGGGCGGCCGCTCGAGCTCCGCCAACCAATTCGCAAAGGCGCCGTCGCACTCGATCCGTCCGCGCGTCAGCCGCTCGCCCTCGGCGCCCGCCACTTCCAGCCCGAACCGCCTCAGGCCCGCCTCGTCGTCGTTCACGGGCGGCCGCCCGAAACCGGCCTGGATCAACTCGACCGGCGGAGACGCGGCGGGCTCGATCAGCGTCTCGATCACCGCGGCCAGGAGGTCCTCCGGCAGGGCCTCGGGCATCGGCGCCTCCGATATCGCGCCCCGCAGCGTGGGCAGAAAATCGATCCGCGCGAGGGCCACGCGAAACCGCCCCTCGCCCCGTGCGAACTCGGCCCAGGCCGCCCAGTCGTCGAACTCGGGTTCCTCCAGTTGGAGCCGTATCGTGAGCGCGATTCCGTCGACCGTCAGCGGGAACCCGCCGGCCCGACCGACGAGGGCGTTGTGCTCCGCCACCGCATCGCCGGCCAGTGCGGCCTCCGAGCCGTCGAAAAATTCGGCCGCACTAACGCCGCTCATGGTCCGAGGCCTCCCGGTGCGGCGACGAATCGCCGGACCCGGTCGTGTACTCCGCCAGGACGTCTTCCGAGTCGGCGTTCCGGGTCGAGACGGTGATACGGATCTCCTGCGCCGACACCGCCGCGAGCCGTTCGCCCAACTCTTCCAGCGCCGCGGTCAGCAGCCCCGCCGATTCGTCCGCCTCGGTCTGGAAGGCCACGATCAGGACACCCTCGTCGCGGGACACCCGGACCTCGGTCTCGGGGAGCAGGTCCGGGTCGAACCGCAGCACGACGGTGGGCTCGCCCGAGGACGAGGCCTCGACCCAAAGCCGGTCGGCAACGGACCGGGCAAGCTCCGCGACGGCCACGCGGTCCGCAACAACGGCGGTCGGACGTTCCGATTCAGTCGGCGGCTCGGTTTCGACCCGCACCGGCACGGCCGCATCGGCTTCGAACGCCTCCGGCGGCGGCGCATCGGCGTCGAGCGACCGGGCGTCTTCCCCGTCCTTGCCGGTGGATCGAACTAAGCTCTCCGGCGGGCGCGCTTCCTCTCGTTCCGCGCGGACCTCTTGGGTATCGGGAGAGGCCTCCGG
>CAYVOE010000075.1:11038-14889 GCA_964452795.1 uncultured Nitrospiraceae bacterium | reverse complement strand
CGAAGCCATCAAGGTCGTCTACGAGGCCAAGGCGGCGGAGACCGAGGCCAGCCTCGGTCACTACGTCCATCCCACGCGGCTCGCGCTCACGGGCAAGAGCGTGGGTCCGGGCCTCTTCGAATTGACCGAGTTGCTGGGTAGGGAGAAGGCGCTGGCCCGCATCGACCGGGCCATGGCGTATATGGAAAGCCTGGGCGTGAGGGAGGAGCAGAAGTGAGCGAAAAGTTCCTGGTGGGAGTGGACCTCGGGGGGACCAACGTACGGGCCGCCGTGGTGACGGAGGACAAAAAGGTCCTCGAACGGGCCAGCGGCCCTACCGAGGCGGAGCGGGGTCCCGAGGCGGTTATGGAAGCCATCCGGCAGGTGGTGGAGCGGGCCATGGCGGAGTCGGGCCGAGACCGGAGCGGGCTCATGGCCGTGGGGATCGGCGCGCCCGGCCCCATGAACTGGAAGACCGGCGTGGTCTACTCGCCGCCGAACCTTCCGGGCTGGAAGAACGTGCCCCTGGCCGAGGAGATGTCCAAGCGCCTGGGCGGCGTGCCCTGCTTCGTCGAGAACGACGCCAACGTGGCCTGCTACGGCGAATACTGGCTGGGCGCGGGCCAGGGCGCCGAGAACATGTGCACCCTCACCCTGGGGACCGGCCTGGGCGGCGGCATCGTGACCCACGGCAAGCTGCTTCGGGGCGTGGACGGCACCGCCGCCGAGATCGGCCACCTCAAGGTCCAGCGCGAGGGACGACGGTGCGGATGCGGCGCCCGGGGCTGCCTCGAACAGTACGCCTCGGTCACCGGCATGCGCCGCACCGCCTGGGAAGGCATCCAGGCCGGTCGACCGACGCTCTTGCGCGAGATGTGCGACAACGACTTCGACCGCCTCACGGGCAAGATGGTCTCCGACGCCGAGGCCCGGGGCGATGCCTTCGCCGGGTGGGTCATCGACGAGACGGCCACCTGGCTCGCCATGGGCATCTCGAGCCTCATCAACCTGTTGAACCCCGAGAAGGTGGTGCTCTACGGCGGCATGGTGGCCGCGGGCGAACGGTTGCTCGCCCCGGCGCGCGCCCTCGCCAAGGGCACGTCCTTTGAAGTGCCCGCCCGCACCGCCGACATCGTGACGGCCGCCCTGGGCGACGACGCCGGGGTCATCGGCGCCGCCGGCACCGCCCTCGACCGCGTGGTGGGCGGCTACTGACGCCTCGACGGGCCGCCGGTCCATACGGCGATATTCCGCGGCACCCCCGGGACACGTCCCGGGGGTGCCGCTTTCCATCCCGTTCCATGTCGTCCCCTTTCTCTCCTTCTCACAGGCTCTTCCGACAACACTCAAGCTCCATCGTGCAAGAGGGTTTCCTTTCGTCACGGCGCCGGATAGAATCGGGGTACGGTGGTGAAACGGCAATGGCTTCGTGCGGGCCGTCCCGGTCCGCTCCACGGGAAAGGCAGGGCCGGACAGGGTGAAACGCAGAACCTTCATGAAGATCGTGGGCGGCACCGCCCTGGCCTCCGGGGTGGTCCCCCAGGGCGCATCCGCGCAGCCGGGAGAGGATGGCGCCGTGACTTCCGAGTTCGTTCAGCCGAACATCCTCCTGATCATGCCGGATCAGATGCGGGGCGACGCCCTCTCGTTAGAACGCCATCCGGTCCTTCAAACGCCCAACATCGACGCCATCGGCGGGCGGGGCGCCCACTTCACCCGGGCCTACACCACCTGCCCGTCGTGCATCCCCGCGCGGCGTTCCCTCCTCACGGGGCAGTACCCGTACACGAACGGGCTGGTAGGCTTTCAGAACGGCGTGCCCATCGCCTCGCCCACCTTTCCCCAGCTCCTTCGGGAAGCGGGCTACGCCACGGTCCTCGCGGGACGGCACATGCATCAGTCGCCCTACGAGGAAAGCTACGGGTTCGAGACCCAGGTGCTGGGCTCGGTGTATATTACCGACGACGATTACGCCCAGGCCCTTGAACAGGCGCTGCCGGGCGCCGGGGGCGTGCGGGGGCTGGGGGTCTCGTTCAACGGCTGGGCGAGCCGACCCTGGCCCTACTCGGAGCACCTCCATCCCACGCACTGGGTGGTGACGCAGGCGCGCCGGGAGATCGCCGAATGCGACCACGACCGGCCCCTGTTCCTCGCGGCGTCGTTCTATGCGCCCCACCCGCCCCTCATTCCGCCGCCGGCGTACTACGACCGTTACCTGCGCAAAGACCTGCCGCCCGCGGCCATTGGGGAGTGGGCCGAGCCGCCGGAGAACGACGGCCTGGGCCTGGGGGTCGAGTCGTACCGGTGCGTGCTGCGGGGCGACGCCCTGCGGGAGGCCCAGGCGGGGTATTTCGGGCTCATCAACCACATCGACGACCAGATCCATTGGCTGATGGCGGAATTCAGGGCAAGAAGCGCCCAAATGGGCCGGCCCTGGGTGATCGTCTTCACCTCGGACCACGGCGAGATGCTCGGCGACCACTACCTGTTCCGCAAGTGCCAGCCCTATGAAGGCTCGGCCCGCGTACCCCTGCTCATCCAGGGATCGCCCGACCTGGGGTTGCGGTCCGGGCTGCGCATCGACTGCCCCGTTTGCCTCGAGGACCTCATGCCCACCTTCCTCGAGCTTGCGGGCGTAGGCGCGCCGGGCAACCTGGACGGACGCAGCCTCGTGCCCCTGCTCCGGGGCGAAGACGCGCCGCCGCGTCCCTGGCTCCACAGCGAACACGCCCCTGCCTACAGTCGGGAACAGGCCTACCACTTCCTCACCGACGGAAAGCTCAAATACATCTGGCGGCCGTTGAACGGCGAGGAGCAGTTGTTCGACCTCGAGAACGACCCCGGCGAGCTGGTCAACCTGGCCGCCGCCGCTACTCATGAATCGACGCTGCGCCTCTGGCGAAGCCGCCTCGCCGAGTACCTCGTGGACCGGCCCGAAGGCTTCTCCGACGGCGCGAACCTGATCCCCGGCCGACCTTACCCGAACGTACCTCACGAGCCCATCCAAAGCTGAAGCAAAGGAGGCGCCATGTGGAAAAAAGTGCTGATGTCGGTCTGCGCGGTTTGTCTGTTTGCCGGGGTCGCGCCCGGCGCGACGGAGGAAACGCCCGAGGAGCGCGACGCGCGAATGAGCTGGTGGCGCGAGGCCCGCTTCGGGATGTTCATCCATTGGGGCGTGTACAGCGTGCCCGCGGGGACCTATGAGGGCCGACGGATCGACGGCATCGGCGAGTGGATCATGCAGCGCGCCAAGATCCCAGTGGATACTTACCGCGCCTATGCCCGCGAGTTCAATCCCGTGAAGTACGACCCCGAGGCCTGGGTCCGCATGGCCAAGGACGCGGGCATGAAGTACATCGTTATCACGTCGAAGCACCACGACGGCTTCGCTCTGTTCGACTCGAAGGTGACCGAGTGGGACGTGGTCGACGCGACGCCCTACGGCAAGGACCTGTTGAAGCCCCTGGCGGAGGCCTGTCGCAAGCACGACATGAAACTCGGGTTCTACTACTCCCAGGCGCAGGACTGGAACCATCCCGGCGGCGCCGCCTACAAGGGCGAACGGTGGGACCCCAAGCAGGAAGGCGACATGGATGAATACATCCGGAACATCGCCATCCCCCAGGTGCGGGAGATCCTCACGAATTACGGACCCATCGCCATCCTCTGGTGGGACACGCCGCAGGACATGACGCCGGAACGCGCCGCCGTGCTGTTCCCGCTCACCGAGCTGCAGCCGGGAATCATCACCAACAACCGGCTCGGAGGCGGGTATGCCGGCGACACCGACACGCCCGAGCAGCACATCCCCGACACGGGCATCCCCGGCCGCGATTGGGAAGTGTGCATGACGATGAACGACACCTGGGGAT
>CAYVOE010000075.1:3396-11028 GCA_964452795.1 uncultured Nitrospiraceae bacterium | reverse complement strand
GGATACAAGTCCTACGACGACAACTGGAAGAGCACCGAGACGCTGATCCGCAACCTCGTTGACATCGCGTCGAAAGGCGGCAACTACCTGTTGAACGTGGGCCCCACCTCCGAAGGGCTGATTCCGGAGCCATCCATTCAGCGCCTTGCCGAGATCGGCGATTGGATGGACGTGAACGGAGAGGCCATTTACGGCACCACGGCCAGCCCCTTCTCCAATTTGCCCTGGGGCCGCTGCACCAAGAAGGTGACCGATGCGGGCACCACGCTCTACCTGCATGTGTTTGAATGGCCCGAGGACGGCCGCCTCGTGGTGCCGGGGTTGAGCTCACCCGTGGAGCGGGCCTACCTGCTCGCCCGGCCCGACGACGCCCTCGAGACGGACGCCGCGGACGACGGCGTGGTTGTGAACGTGGGGGGGACGGCCCCGGATCCCATCTCGTCGACGGTGGTACTCGACGTGGCCGGCGAGGTGGCCGTGAGTCCCGCGGAGTAACGCGACCGCTGAAAACGGCAAAGGCTCGTCCGGAGAGACCCCCGCTCGAAGCCGGCGGCAGGCCCTCCCGGACGAGCCTCGACTGCTGTTACTCCGTGGGGACGGCCGCGGCAGGCGGTCCGACGAAGATCCGAGCCGGCATGGGGCGGACGTCGCGCACGACGGGGCGGAAGGCCATCCGATCGAGCACCTCGGTCTGCACGTCGATGCCGGGCGCCACTTCCACCAGTTCGAGCCCCTCCTCGGTGAGCCGGAACACGGCCCGCTCGGTCACATAGACCACTTCGCGTCCCATGCGGCGGACGTAGTCGGCGGAGAAAGACACCTGTTCGACGGCCTCGACGAACTTGGGGATCCGACCCTCTTTGACGATGCGCAGGCGGCCGTCGCCGCTCTCGATCTCGAGGCCGCCGGCCGTGAACGTCGTGCAGAAGACGACCTTGCGGGCGGATTGGGTGATGTTCACGAACCCGCCGACGCCCGCGACTTTAGGACCGAACTTCGACACGTTGACGTTCCCGCGGCTGTCGATCTCCGCGGCGCCGAGGGCCGCGAAGTCCAGCCCGCCGCCGTCGTAGAAGTCGAACTGAGACGGCTGGCTGATGATGGCGTCGGGATGGGTGGCGGCGCCGAAGCTCAGTCCCCCCGCGGGGACGCCGCCGATGGGCCCGGCCTCGACCGTCAGCGTGAGCCGGCCCAGCAGGCCCCGTTCCGCGGCGATGCGTGCGATGCCTTCGGGCATCCCGATGCCGAGGTTGACGATGGCGCCGTCGGGGATCTCGTCGCAGGCCCGGGCGGCGATGATCCGGCGCTCGTTCAGCGACATGGGCGGCAGGAGGCCGCACACGTCGAGCCCGTTCGGCGCCGCGGTACAGTAGGCCGCGTTGAAGTGCTCGGCGAAGGTCTGCTCGTGCTCGTGGGGCGCCGCGACCACCACCGCGTCCACCAGGATGCCCGGCACCAGCACGCGGTGGGGCGGGAAGGGCGCGTCGGCGAGTTCCGCCACCTGGGCGATGACCGTTCCCCCGCTGTTGTGGGCGGCCTGGGCGATGGCCAGGGCTTCGCCCTGAAGCGCTTCCCCGTCCATCAGCAGGTTGCCCAGGGGATCGGCCGAGGTCCCGCGGATGAGTCCCACGTGGATCGGGAAGGCGTGGTAGAACAGCCAGGTCCGCCCCGCCAGTTCGACGCGCTCCACCAGGCCGGGCGGGGTGCGGTCGTTCAATCGCCCGCCGCCGTGGATGGGGTCGATGAAGGTCTCGAGTCCGACGTGGGTGATCAGGCCCGGCCGGCCCGCGGCGATGTCGCGGAACAGGTGGCTGATGACACCCTGGGGAAAGTTGTAGGCCTCAATCTTGCCCTCGACGGCCAGTCGTCCCAGTCCCGGCGCGAGACCCCAATGTCCGCCGATGACGCGACCCACCAGCCCCTCGTGGGCGAGGTGGTTGAGCCCGCGGGCGCGGCCGTCTCCCTGTCCCGCCGCGTACACCAGGGTGAGCCCCCGGGGCGAGCCTTCCCGGAGAAAGCGCTGTTCGAGAGCGGAAGTCAGCGACTCGGGGTGCCCGGCGCCCACGAACCCGCCCGCCGCGATCGTGGCGCCGTCGGGAATCCGCGCCACCGCGTCTTCGGCGGAAAGGACTCGGCGGCCTCGTTGCGCGGGCATCAGAACCAACCTCCGTTGATGTGCAGCGTGGCCCCGGTGATGTACGAAGCCAGATCGCTGCACAAAAACAACACCGCGTCCGCGATCTCCCGCGGCTCTCCGAACCGGCCCAGGGGAATGTTCTGAAGCATCTGGGCGCGCACGTCCTCCGGGATGGTCAAGCCCATCTCGGTGAGGACGAGTCCCGGCGCCACCGCGTTGACGGTGATGCCCCGCTTTGCCAGCTCCCGGCTCAGGGCCTTGGTAAAGCCCACCACGCCCGCCTTGGCCGCCGCGTAGTTGGCCTGGCCGAAGAAGCCCATGAACCCCGAGATGGAGGAGATATTCACGATGCGGCCGCCGTCGGATAGGCGGTCCTGCGCCGCCCTGCACACGTTGAACACGCCCGTGAGGTTGGTATCGACCACGGCGGACCACTCCTCCGCGGACATTTTCTTGAGCGTCCGGTCCCGGACGATGCCGGCGCTGTTGACCACCAGGTCCAGCCGACCGAATTGCTCGACCGTGCGCGACACCAGGCCGGTCACCGCGTCGAGATCACGCACGTCGGCGCCTCCGGCGAAGGCCCCATCACCCAGTCGAGCCACCACGGCGTTGGCCTTCGACTCGTTGGCCCCTTCGGGATCGGGGAAGAAGTTTATCGCCACCGACGCGCCCGCCTCGTGCAGGCGCGCCGCGATGGCCTCGCCCAGTCCCTGGCTTGCCCCGGTCACCAGGGCCGACTTTCCACCCAAGTCGATGGGTACCATCCGGATCCACCCTCCTTACTTATCTCGAACCAGCGTGCCGGGTGTCATTCTACCCGCTTTTCGGCCCCGATCAACGAATGGAGGCCGCGGACGTGGCTGTACCCGCCCGCAGACCTCCATCTCGCTTCTTCCTTCGCGTCTGTCGCCCGAACCTTACCTGGCGTCGGGAAGCGTGTCGGTGTACGGCTGCAGCCCGAACCAGCGGCCGGGATCGGAGCCGCGGGCGCGGACCTCGAGCGTGGCGGCCGATTCCGGCGTCAGGAACTCCGCCGGAACGTTCAGGTAGAACAGACCCGCGGTCTCGCTCCACGACGGCCGCACGTGGGAGGGAACGTACAGCAGCGAGCAACCGTTGCCGTCGCCGTCCCAGCGCGTTTGCTGCCGGACCGTGTCGAAGTCCACCGCGCGGCGGCCGTTTACCGTCAGCGTGAAGCCCGGAGGTGCGGACGGCGGCGCGCTAAACGGCAAGGTGCCCGCGAATACGAAGGTGACGAAGGGCGCCTCGGGCACAGTACCGGTCTCCCACGCCACCCGGTGCAGGGGTTCTTCCTGGCGGATGCGCAGCGTTTCCATGGTCCGGTCGCGGAAGCTCTGGCCCTGGGCCGTCTCGCCCTTGTGGAATACTATCCGGCTGAACCCCGGCACGAGCGGCCCCCGCGCGAAGGGCGACCGCGCCACAAGGTCGAGGAGGTACTCCGCGGTCCATTCCGCCTTCGGTTGAGGCCGGCTTTTCGCGTGGTCGAGCAGGCGCCGAAGCACGTAGGGTCCCTCGGGGCCGCCGCGTTCGAGGGCGTAGTCGAAGTTCAGCCCGCTCAGCACCACCGACCCCGCTCCGACTTTCGCCTGCATGAGCAGGGCCTTGTTCCGCCACACGAACTCGAAGTCGACGTAGCGCGAGAAGCCGTGGGGTGCCCCGTGGGTGTTGAGGGCGCGGATCAGCACCTCGGGCTGGACGGGCAGGTCGTCCAGCAGGAAGGTCTGAGCCCCCTGAAGGAGGTGGAACCAGGAGTCGTCGCACCAACCCTCGGGTGTCAGGCCACGGGTAACGGGGTTGTCGTAGACGTAGGTGCCGGCGTTCGAGTCGTTCTCAAACACCCCGAGCCACCACGCCGGCTTGAACGCAGTGTAATCCGTGGGAAAGACGCCCACCGGAGACAGGAGCACGACGCAGGCGCCGGCCTCCGCCGCCCGCACCAGGGCCTCTGTCGGCTGCCGCGCCACGTACACGGCGGGGACACCGGACTGAATCTGTTCCGGCATCGGCTGGGCTCCGAAGGGTTTGAGCAGCTCTTCCAAGTCCGCGCTGGCGTAAAGCGGAACGTCGGCGCTCGACGCAGGCTCCTTCGACGGAAACAGCCACGCGGTCCAAGCGTTGCTCTGCTCCGCAGCGGAGGAGGTCAGCCGCGCTTCGACCCGGAACTGGGTCGCTTCAGCCGTGTCGGGCAACGAGACACGCACGGAGCCTACTTCGCCGATGGAGCCGTTCTCCAGGGATGCCACGTCGAGCGCGCGGGTCTCCACGGCCTCGTCGTTGACGGTCACGGTAACCTCAACGGAGCCGCCTTCGATCGAGGAGCCGGAATAGTTCGACAGGAGCAGTTGGAACTCGAGTTCCTGTCCGCCCCCGTACGTCGAACCGATGCCCTCTTGCAGGAGCACGACGGGGCCGTTGAACCGGCGCACTTCCTCGGGCGACACGGCGATGGGCCGGCGATGGACGTCGACAAGGCCGTTCGACCCGACGTACCAGGGCTGGAGCAGCCACCAGTGGTAGCCCGAGATGCGCGGGTTCTTGCGCAGGGCCTCGATGTTCGCATTGTGGCAGAGCAGGTACAGTCGCTCCGAGGCCTCCGACCACGCCAGGGCCTCGTCCAGCAGTCCCGCCCGCGCGACGCGGTCCCGGCAGTCGGTGAGCCAGAAGGGCTTGAACTGGGTGTACAGCTCTATCTCGTCGAGGCGCGGAAAATGGACGAAGTTGCCTTCTTCGTGGGTGATCATGGGCTTGAGCGGCGTGCCCGTGGCGAATTTCTCGGGGTTATCGAAAGGTGTGGTGAGGATGTCGAACATGACCGTGAGAAAATCCAGGGTGTCCCGGTCCTTGGTCCCGTCGATGAACCCGCCGGAGAAGAGGCCGTCGGAATCGATGACGGGGCGCGTGGGGTCCAGCTCCTTGGCGATGCGGTAGAGGTCCGGACCGATCCGCGGCATGCCTTCCCACAGCTCGTTGCTCATGCACCAGTCGAAGATGGACGGGTGGTTGCGGTATCGCTTGATGACTCCCGCCCATTCCGTCTTGTAGAGCTCGAGGGCGGCTCCGTGGGCGCGATTGTAGAACCGCGGATATCCGATGGGGAGTTCCGGCGACACGAACATCCCCACTTCGTCGCAGGCCTCGTAGTATTCGGGCGCCACGAAATGGCTGTGGTGGCGCACGTAGTTAAACCCGTAGGACTTCGCGACCCGGAGCCGTTCCACGTAGAAGTCCTTGTCGGCAGGCGGCGCGATGGTGTCGGGATACACGCAGTCGTCGCCGTAGCCGGCCAGGTAATACTTCACGCCGTTTACGTAGAAGTCGGTGTCGCGCAGTTCGATGGACCGCACGCCGAACCGGTCACGGACCCGGTCCCTTTCCGTTCCGTCCCCATCGCGCAGGGTCAGCACGGCCGTGTAGAGATGGGGAATCTCGGGCGTCCACAGTTGCGCGTCCGGCATGGCCACATCCAGGCGAATCGCGCCGTCGTCCCCGACGGGCGCCTGCGCCGCGGCGACTTCGTTGCCTTCGCCGTCGACGATGGACACCTCCACCGACGCGGCCTGCCCGGGATCGCCCGCCACCTGCGCCGTCACGACGCAGCCGGGTTCCGGCGTCGTGCGCGGCGCGAGGAACACGTCCTTCATCCAGGCCTGATCCCGCGCCTCGAGGGTCACGCGCCCCCACAGGCCGCCCCAGTAGGTGAACAGGTGGTCGATGATGTCCATGCACCCCTGGAGGGCGTCGCGGTCCCAGTACTGCTCCGAGTCGACGAGCACCGTCACGCGATTCGGCTGACCGAAGCGGACCGCGGGAGTGATGTCGAACTCGAAGGCTGATACGTACCCGATGTGATCGCCCACGTGGGTCCCGTTGACCCACACGCGCGCGGCGCGGTAGACCCCGCCGAAACGCAGGAAGATCCGCCGGTCTTTCCAATCCTCCGGCAGGTCCACGGTGCGGGCGTACCACCCTTTTCCAATGAAGTTGTGGTGCAGCTTCTCCGTTTCCGGACCGAACCCCTGGGCGTCCCAGGCGCCGGGCACCTGGATGCTGTGGGGAAATCCCGCTGCGTCGTGGAACCATTCCTCCCGCTCGCCGACATTGTCGGGATCCAGTCGGAAACTCCACGTACCGTTGAGGTCAAGCCCCGGCCGGTCGGGGTTGTCTGCAGGCTCGGCGGAGGCCGCGGTGGCCGCCATTCCGAGGAGCGTCAGCGTCAGGAGGTGCGACATCGAAACGGGTCTCATCAGGATCCTCCCTCTCCGTGTGCGGTGTGCTGCAAGACATAATGCCCGGATCCGACTTTGCGCGCTTGTGGCAAATGTGGGATTTGATTGTATGAATTTACGGAACGCAAACCGATTTCCCCTGGATAGGGATAAAAGAGAAGACGGATTGCCGCGGACCCATCGCCTGCAATTGTGTTTGCTTAAAGGCCGTGGTAAGCTTCCGTCGAGGTTTGCGACAGGGTTGGTTGCAGAGCGCGGCGCGCCCCGCGCCAATGCGAGCGCGTCGCTCGAATTCTGAATCCGCAGGGAGTTGGATAGCCACGCCCGGCGTCACACCGTTCGAGGAGGCGCCCTGCCTTCCCGCCGTGCACGCCCATCGCGTCCGTTCCGGCTTCCCCTTATTACCAAGATTTTCACGAAGGGAACCGTCGATTCCGACGCGGTTCGTCAGCGATGCCGTTCCCCCTTTTCCGGGAGAGTTTGCGTATGGTGCGGGAAGCAGGGGCCCTGGGTAGCCGGGCGGAGGACACGCAAGCAGCCGAGGACCTCCGAGAGACCGAAACGAGCGGTTGCCGACCGGGAACTTCCGAGCCCCCAACCCTTATTGAACTCCTTCAAATCCGGGCCGCCCAACAGCCGCACATCCCGCGATACACGTTCCTCGCGGACGGCGAGACCGAAACCGATTCCCTGAGCTTTGGCCAACTCGACGCCCGCGCCCGCGCCCTTGCCCGGGTCCTGCGGGAACGGGCCCGGCCCGGCGACCGCGCCCTCCTCATGTATCCCCAGGGCCTCGAATACGCCGTGGCCTTTTTCGGCTGTCTCTATGCCGGCGTGGTGGCCGTGCCCGCCTATCCCCCGGATCCGGATCGGCTGGCCCGGACGCTGCCGCGGTTCCGGGCCATCGTGCAGGACGCCGAACCGGCCGTGGTGTTGACGCTGGGCGCGATCCGAAAACGGGCCGAACCCCTGTTCTCGGCCGACCCACTTTTCAAAGACACCGCCCTTCTCGCCACCGACGGCATCGGCGACGAGGGTGCCGACGCCTGGACGTTTCCCGACGTCGACGGCGACTCGGTGGCCTTTCTCCAGTACACCTCGGGCTCGACCACCACGCCCCGCGGCGTCATGGTCACCCACGGCAACATCCTGTACAACTTGAAGTCGATGCACGCGGGTCGGCCTCTCGACACCGACACCACCATCGTCTCCTGGCTGCCCCTGTTCCACGACCTCGGCCTCATC
>CAYVOE010000075.1:0-3386 GCA_964452795.1 uncultured Nitrospiraceae bacterium | reverse complement strand
GGTCCGTCCACGTGGGCGCGCCGTGCGTGCTCATGCCGCCGGCGGCCTTCCTGCAGAAACCCCTGCGCTGGCTCCAGGCCATCACCCGCTACGGCGCCTGCCGCAGCGGCGGCCCCGACTTCGCCTACAGTCTCTGCGTGCGCAAAATAACCCCGGAGCAGCGCGACGCCCTGGATCTCAGCGGCTGGGAAACGGCCTTCAGCGGCGGCGAGCCCGTCCGCGCCGACACCTTCGACCGTTTCGCCGAATACTTCGCGCCCTGCGGATTCCGACGCGACGCCCTCAGCGCGGGCTACGGCCTTGCCGAGGCCACCCTCATGCTTACCTGCACCCGCCGCAACCGGCCCTACGTGGTTCGACGGTTCCGAACCGATTCCCTGGAACAGAACCGGGCGGTCGAGGCGGCGCCGTCGGAATCGGGCACGCGGGCCCTCGTGAGCTGCGGCACCGCGCCGCTGGACGACCCGCTCATCGTGGTCGATCCCCAGACCCGCACGCGCCTTCCCGACGGCGAAGTGGGGGAGATCTGGGCCGGCGGTCCGAGCATCGCCCGGGGTTACTGGAATCGCGAAGAGGAATCGGAGGAGGTCTTCCGGGCGCGCCTGGCCGATACGGACGAAGGGCCATTCCTGCGCACGGGCGACCTCGGCTTTCTCCACAAGGGCGAGATCTTCATCACCGGTCGGATGAAGGACCTCATCATCGTCGGCGGAGCCAACCACTATCCCCAGGACATCGAGGCGACCGTCGCGACGTGCCATCCGGCGCTGCGACCGGGTGCGGGGGCCGCCTTCTCGATCGAGGCGGAGGGCGAGGAGAAGGTGGTGGTCGTTCAGGAGGTCAATCCGGATCGCCTGAAGGACACGACCCTCGACGACCTCGTGGGGAAGATACGGCGGGCCGTGGCGGAGAACCACGACGTCCACCTTCACGGCGTGGTCCTCATCAAGCCGGGCGCCATCTTCAAGACCTCGAGCGGCAAGATCCAGCGCCGGGCCTGTCGCACGGCCAATCTCGAAGGAGACTTTGACGCCCTGGTCCAGGACGTCGCCGGTAGAACGAAGACCGCGCGGCCTGCCCCCCTCAAGTTTAGCCTCCTTTACTTCGCCAGCGACGACAGCGTCCTCGAAGACGACAAGTACCGCCTCCTTCTCGAGGGGGCCCGTTTCGCCGACAGTCATGGCTGGGAGGCCGTGTGGATTCCCGAGCGCCACTTCCATGCCTTCGGCGGCATCTATCCGAATCCGTCGGTCCTGGCCGCGGCCCTCGCCGTTGCCACGAACCGGGTACGGATCCGCGCGGGCAGCGTGGTGCTGCCCCTCCACGACCCCCTGCGCGTGGCGGAGGAGTGGGCCGTGGTGGACCATCTGGCCCGGGGGCGCGTCGACCTGGCCTTCGCCACGGGATGGAACCCCAACGATTTCGTCCTCGCTCCGGACCGGTACGAAACCCGGCGCGACGTCGTCTTCGCCGGAATCGACACGGTGCGAAAGCTCTGGCGCGGAGAGGAGGTCGTGCGGGTCAACGGACAGGGCCGCGAAGTCCCCGTGCGCGTCTATCCCCGGCCGTACCAGAGCGAAATCGCCACGTGGATCACCTGCAGCGGAGGCATCGAGCGGTTCCAGGACGCCGGCCGCCTGGGAGCCCACGTGCTCACGGCGCTTCTCTTCCAGACGCCCGACGAGCTGGGTGAGAAGATCCGGGCCTACCGGCAGGCCCTCGCGGAGGCGGGCCACGATCCCGCGACCGGGCAAGTGACCTTGATGCTCCATACCTACCTTGGAGAGGATCTCGAGGAAGTTCGGGACCTTGTGCGCGGCCCCTTCATCCGGTATCTGGAGAGCTCCGTCGACCTGTGGCGCCACGGCTCCCGCGACCTCGCGGAGCTTTCGGAGAAAGAACGCGCCGCCGTGCTCGACACCGCCTTCGAACGCTACTTCCGCACCAGCGCCCTCATCGGCACGCCGGATACGTGCGCCGACATGCTCGATCGGCTGGCCGCCCTGGGCGTCAACGAAATCGCGTGCCTCATCGACTTCGGCCTCGACGCCGACGACGTGCTCGACAGCCTGCGGCTCCTCGACGAGGTGCGCCGCCGTCACGCGCCGCCGGAGCGGGCCGACGCTTCGAAGGAAGGAAACGGTCGGCGCCGGAGCGCGGAGGCGGGGGAGAGCCGGCTCGAAGAGCTCAGGGCGTTCCTGCGCGCGGAGTTGGCCCGCATGCTGAGCATGAATGCGGCGGCGATTCCCGTGGACCGGCATATGCTGGAGTTGGGCCTGAATTCGCTCCACATCGCCGAAATCGTGTCCGCAATCCAGGACAGACTGGGCGTGCTCGTCGAGCCTCGTCACCTGTTCGACCGGCCTACCGTCGAGGAATTGGCCCGGTTCCTGGCCGACGCCGCGGAAACGCCATCCGTGTCCACAAGCCTGTCCGCTCCTGCCGAAGCGGAGGTCTTTGAAGAGGGAAGCCTATGACGCCGGCGGGAATTCTGGCCGACCTGCTCGAGGCCGGGCTTCAGCTCTGGCGCGAGGGCGACCGGCTGTGCTATCGGAGCCCGAAAGGCATCCTTTCGACCGAACTCCGAGACCGGCTTGCCGAACACAAACCGGCGGTGCTGGCCCTGCTTCGGCCGGGTTGCCGATACGCCGTCCCGTCGCCCGCTCAGCAGCGGATGTGGTTCCTGGACCGGTGGATGCCGGATCTGCCGATCTACAATTCTCCCGAAATAAGCTGTCGACTTCGCGGTCCCCTCGACAGCGGCGCATTGCGGCAGAGTCTCGACGTCATCGTTGGCCGACACGAGCCGCTTCGGACCCTGTTCACCGCTTTCGACGGACGGCCCGTCCAGATCATCCTCGATTCCGCCGAGACGGACTGGAAGGAGGAGGATCTTCGCGGCGTCGGCGGCGACGGGCCCGAAGCGGCGGCGCGGCGTCGCCTCGAGGAAGAGGCGCGGCGGCCCTTCGATCTCCAAAGCGAGCAACCGATGCGGGCGCGCCTGTTCCGCATCGAAGATGAAGACCATCTCCTCGCCCTCGTGTTTCATCATATCGCCGTGGACGGCGGATCGCTGACCGTGTTCCTCGACGAACTGGCCGTGCTCTACCCGGCCTTGCGCCGGGGAGCGCCTGCTTCGCTTCCCGAGGTGGGGACGTCTTATGCCGACATCGCCGCGCTGCAGCGCCGGCCGGATCCGTCGCGGATGGAAGCGGATCTGGCCTATTGGCGACGCAAACTCGAGCGCGCGACCACCGTCCTGGATTGGCCCGCCGACTGGCCCCGCCCCGCCGCGCCCACGTTCCGGGGCGGCCGCACGGCCTTTCTTTTCTCTCCGGAACGAAGCGCCGCGCTCAAGGATAGGGCCCGCCGGGAGGGGGTCACCC
>CAYVOE010000074.1:9678-14936 GCA_964452795.1 uncultured Nitrospiraceae bacterium | reverse complement strand
TCTCTGGCTCATGTGAGATTGCCGCGTCGCTCATACGAGGGCGTTCACAGACGGCGTGGGTTGGAGCGTTGTAAATCCTACTAGCGCAAGCGTTTGCACACGCGATCGCTCCTCGCAATGACGGGTAGGGGCAGGCTCACCGCCCCGTTATGCGCAGTCCTCGCAGGCTTGCGAGGGGTGGGGTCATTGCGAAGGAGCGGTTGAGCGCAGCCCTCGTCGTCTTACGACGGGGGCATCCTCACAGCCCCGCCCCTTGCCGTCCTCGTAGTCCTACGACGGGTAGTGGCATGGCTCAGGAGCGGGTGGAGCGCCGTCCTCGTAGTCTTACGACGGGTTGGGCTGACGCACACGAGCCTGTTGAGCGCAGTCCTTCTGGTCCTACGGCGGGCAGCCCATCGCGCACGAGCCGGTCGAGCCCGGTCCTCCCCTTTTCGCAACGGGGAGGCTCCGACGCCAACGCTTGAAGCGGTATGCCGGAAGGGGTACGATTCGACCCAGGGGCGGAGAGCGGTGAAGGTCGTTCGCCCGCATGCACGTTGTTCGAGGGGGCGTCGTCTGCCCGGCGCGCGCCGGGCAGGCCGCTTCGCCATCCGCTTTTGCGTGGCTCAGCACAGCGAAGGAGTGTCGCACCCATGAGGGAGATCAAGCGTGTAGCCGTGTTGGGGTCGGGAGTCATGGGAGCGGGCATCGCCGCCCATCTCGCCAATTGCGGCATACCGTGCCTGATGCTCGACGTGGTTCCCCCCGATGCGCCCCCCGGCGCCGATCCCGCCCGGCGCAACGCCGTGGCCGCGCGCAGCCGCGACGCCCTGCGGAAAGCCAAGCCCCCGGCCCTCTACCTCCAGTCGAACCTCGACCTCATCGAGGTGGGCAATTTCGAAGACGACATGCACCGAATCAAGGACTGCGACTGGATCTGCGAGGCGGTCAAGGAAGACCTCGAGGTCAAGCGGGCCATTTTCGAGCGGGTCAAGGAACACCGAGACCACGGGTCCATCGTGAGCACCAACACCAGCGGGGTCCAGCTCGCCGGGATGGTGGACGTGATGGACGCGGACATGAGCCGTCGCTTCCTCGGGACCCATTTCTTCAACCCGCCGCGCTACATGCATCTCCTCGAGATCATCCCGGGTCCCAACACGGACCCCGAGATCGTGGCGGGGATGGCGCGCTTCGGCGAGGACGTCCTGGGCAAGGGCATCGTCTACGCCAAGGACACGCCGAACTTCGTCGCCAACCGCATCCTCACCTTCGCCACCCAGTACGTCCTCTACGCTATGGAAAAAGAAGGGCTGACGGTGGAGGACGTGGACGCCCTCACGGGTCCCGTGGTGGGTCACGCCAAGTCGGCCACCCTGCGCACCCTCGATATCGTGGGCCTCGACACCTACGCCCATGTGGTGGGCAACGTGTACCGCAACGCGCCCAACGACGAGCGCCGCGAACTGTGGCAGCCGCCCGAGTTCGTCCGCCGCATGATCGAGAAAGGCTACCTGGGCCAGAAAACGGGTTCCGGATTCTACAAACGGACCGACGAACGCGACGACAAGGGCCGCCCCATCATTTGGGCCATCGACCCCGAGACCCTCGAGTACCGTCCGCCGCAAAAGCCCGATTTCCCGTCCCTCCAGGACGCCAAGCGGGCCGCCACCCTCGAGGAACAACTGAAAATCATGCACAAAGGGACCGACAAAGGGTCCCAGTTCGCCTGGAACGTCTTCGCCCACACTGCCCAATACGCCGGAAACCGCATCCCCGAGGTGGCCGACGACATCGTCAACGTGGACAACGCCGCCAAGTGGGGCTTCGGCTGGGAGATCGGGATCTTCGAGACCTGGGACGTCCTCGGCGCGGAATACGTCTGCAACCGCATGAAGGCCGACGGGCTCGAGCTGCCGCCCATCGCCCAGGCATTGCTCGACGGCGGCCACGAGTCCTTCTACACCTGGGATTCGCAAGGTCGGCGCCACTACTTCGATCTCGGCGTCAAAGCGCCCAAGGAAGTGCCCGAAGACCCCCGGGTCATCCACCTGGCGGGAGTGAAACGGTCCCGCGGCGTCGTTAAAGAGAACGAGGGCTGCAGCCTGGTGGACATCGGCGACGGGATCCTCTGCGCCGAGTTCCACACCAAGATGAACACCATCGACGCCGACAACATGGCCATGCTCTACGAGGCGGTCCTCATGCTCAACGAAGGCCAATTCGAAGGCATGGTGCTGGGCAACCAGGGCGAGCATTTCTCGGCCGGGGCCAACATCATGATGATCCTCGGCAACGTGATGCAGGGCGCCTGGGACAAGGTGGACGAAGCGGCCCACCGGTTCCAGCAGGTGAACATGGCGATGCGGTTCTGCAAACGGCCCATCGTGGCCACGCCCCATCACTACACCCTGGGCGGCGGTATCGAGATGGCCCAGCACTGCGACCGGGTCGTCATCGCCGGCGAGACCTACGGCGGCCTCGTCGAGGCGGGCATCGGCATCATCCCCGCCGGCGGCGGCACCAAAGAGATGCTGCGGCGGGCCCTGGCCTATGCGCCGGCCGGCGTGCCGGGCGCTTCGGCCCTGCCCTACGTGCGGCGGGCCTTCGAGACCATCGGCATGGCCAAGGTCAGCACCAGCGGCCCGGAACTCATCGAGCTCGGCTACTTCACCGACCAGGACATCGTCGAGCCGAGCCCCGATCAGCAGATCCGGCGGGCCAAGGACGTCTGCCTGGGCCTCATCAAGATGGGGTATCGTCCGCCGCAACCGGCGAAGCTCGTGGCCTTGGGCGAGCCGGCCCGGGCCGTGTTCCGCTCCGGCGTCTACCAGATGCGCCTGGGCGGGTACGCCTCCGAACACGACGCCCTCGTGGCGGAGTGGCTGGGCCGGATCCTCACGGGAGGCGACCGCGCCCCCGGCACGCCCATGACCGAGCAGGACGTGCTCGACCTCGAGCGCGAGGCCATGCTCAGCCTGTGCGGCACCGAAAAGACCCAGGAGCGGATGAAGCACATGCTGGCCACGGGCAAGCCTTTGAGAAACTGACGAGCTCCAATGGGCGGGATCTGCGGTCCCGCTGCGAAATCCGACAGACAGTCAAAGACCTGTGAACATACACCGGGACGCGGCACCGAGCCGCGACCGCAGGGGTACGGACAATGCAAGACGTATACGTGGTATCGGCGGTGCGGACGGCGGTGGGCAAGGCTCACAAGGGGACCCTCGCCCAGTACCGGCCCGACGACATGGCCGCCGTGGTGATCAACGAAGCCATCCGCCGGGCGGGAATCGCCCCCGACCGGGTGCAGGACGTGGTCATGGGCTGCGCCATGCCCGAGGCCGAACAGGGCATGAACGTGGCGCGGATCGCCGTTCAGCGGGCGGGCCTGCCCGACGGCATCAGCGCCATGACCATCAACCGGTTCTGCTCGTCGGGCCTCGAGGCCATCGCCATCGCCGGCGCCAAGATCGAAGCCGGGCTCTTCGACATCGCCGTCGCCGGCGGGGTCGAATCCATGAGCATGGTCCCCTTTGTGGGCAACGAATACCGGCCCAACCCGGTTCTGACCCAGGAACGGCCCGAGGTCTACATCGCCATGGGCCACTGCGGCGACAACGTGGCCCGCGACTTCAACATCACCCGCGAACAGTTGGACGAGTGGTCCCTGACGAGCCACCGCCGCGCCGTCGCGGCCCAGGACGCCGGACGGTTCAAGGAGGAGATCGTGCCCCTCGAGGTGCCCCGCAACGGCGGCACCGTTACCTTCGACACGGACGAAGGTCCCCGGCGCGACACCTCCATGGAGGCCCTGGCGAAGTTGAAACCCGCCTTCGCCGCCTCGCCCAAGCGGGGCTTCTGCACGGCCGGCAACTCGAGCCAGACCAGCGACGGCGCCGCGGCCGTGTGCCTCATGAGCAAGCGCGCGCTGGAAGAGACGGGCGCCCAACCCCTGGCCCGCCTCCTCGGCTACAACGTCCAGGCCGGGCCGCCCCAGTACCTCGGACCCGCCCAGGTGCCCGCCATCCGGCGCGCGTGTGAACTGGCGGGCGTGAAGCTCGAGGACATCGGCCTCGTCGAGCTCAACGAGGCCTTCGCCTCCGTGGCCATCTACGTGATGCGCGAGCTCGGACTCGACCCCGACAAGGTGAACGTCAACGGCGGGGCCGTGGCCCTGGGCCATCCCCTCGGCTGCACCGGCGCCAAGCTCACCGCCCAGATCCTCCACGAAATGAGGCGGCGCGGCGAGAAGTACGGCCTCGTCACCATGTGCATCGGCGGCGGCATGGGCGCCGCGGGCGTTTTCGAGCTCGTGGAATAAGACAGGACGAGATACGACGAAGCCGCCTCGGTGTCGCGGAGGATAGACCGCGCGCCGAGGCGGCTTTCTGTTGCGCAAGACCCCTTGCCAAAATGAGCCTTTCATCCTACATAAGTAATAGAGGGTAGACGTGTCGCCAAACGCGCCGCGTAACGCCGCGGCGTGTTTCGATCTAAAAAGGGGGCCTTGACAGGGTCAAATATTCAGCGCTATAACAGTAGACGGTCGACGAGCCGTCGCGGCGTCCGACGTCTCGTTGACCGGGGGACCGTGGTGGACACCACGAGCCTCTGAACCCGTCCGCACCATTGCCTTGCATGGAGGGCGCGAAGATGCGATCCGTCGGCACCGCGCTTCGAGCTGCGCTACCCACCCTTCTTTTCCTCACCCTGTTGCCGTTGGGGGCTTTCGGCGAGCCGATGAACGTGGAGGTGCGGCTCTCGACCCCGCGCGAGCGGCTTTACCTGTGCGAACCCGTCATCGCCGCCTGGCCCGACCGTCCCGCCGCGGACCGGGCGCGGGAGCTGCTTAAAGACCCATGAAGAGGAGCATTCGCAGCGCTTCACGCCGGCGATTGTTGATATGCATTTGCTGCGAATAGGGGTAGGACTTGGAGGACTCGCAGCCATAGGTTTATGTGGGGTGATCACTCCCGTCGCATGACCACGAGGACTGCGCTCAACGGGTTCATGAGGTACCGCCTCCCCGTCATTGCAAGAAGCGATCTTCTGTGGGGGTACACGCGCACGGAGGAGCAGCCTGCGGTTGCGCCCTTGCCTTCAGAGGGCACCCCCATAGGAGCGACGCGGCAATCTCGCCCGTGGTAAGACTTCGCATCTTAGTCAAAGGCCCCTGTGAGATTGCCGCGTCGCTCCATCGGGGGTGGTCACACACGGTGTGGGCGGAAGCGACGTAAACCCGCCCATAGAATGTACTTCTACAGGGGCCCGCTCCT
>CAYVOE010000074.1:0-9578 GCA_964452795.1 uncultured Nitrospiraceae bacterium | reverse complement strand
CTCGCAATGACGGGGAGGTGGAACCGTATGAGGTCGTCAAGCGCAGTCCTCGTAGCCCTACGAGAAGCAGCAAGAGGTGGACTTTGATACACAGGGATTATCGCTTTGGCGGACTATTCGTCGCGATCGAGCTTACTGTGCTGAGTGCCGAGGCGGCGTGGGCAGACACGGATGCGGCCTTTCGCGGCTCGCTTAGTACCCCGAGAAGCGGGCGAGGCCTTCCGCACCCAGGCCACCTTATTCTATTCGTCGGGAGGAGGTGGGGTGCACACGGACTGCATCGAAGGGTTCGTGTTCCCCGAGCCCGGCGTGTACCGGGTGCGGATGCGGTTCGTGCCGTGGAACCCCGAAGGCACTCTGGACGGCAAGACCTCCTTCGTTTCGGAGCCGCTGGAGGTGACGGTCGCGGCTCCCGCCGGCCGGGAAGCCGAAGCGGCCCGGCTGTGGCTGCGGGGTCACACGGTACTCGTTGGTACCACCCTGGAGGGGTCGGGTGCGAGCGCTGGAGACCACATCGCGTTCCAGGAGGCCCAGAGCCTGCCCGTATTAGAACCCGCCGTGCGAGTCGGCGAGGTATTTGACACGTTGCGTGCGAAGTATCCCGACACGATCTACGGCCAATACGCGCGGTTCTACGCTGCGGGCAGCGATCAGAAGCCATACCGGAAACACCTGGAACCGAAGTACGATCCGGTGGCCGAGGCCATCGCGGAATACGAGGCGCTGCTTCAGGAGGCGCCTCAGTTCCCGTTGAGGGATGAGCTCATCGTGAAGCTTGCGGAGGCGTATCGGTCGGCGCGCGACCCTGAGACGGCCCGGAAACTGCTGGAACGGTTTATGGTGGAAGCGCCGGAGAGCCCGATGCAGCGGCGCGCTGAAGAGCTGTTCGCGCAGATGTCCGAGGGATAGCGATCACGAGGCTGCGGGCGTCTTCGTCGCACGCTGTAAGGATGCCCCCACGGACCGGAGAAAGGTCCGGGATGGGGATTCGAACGGGTAGGGTAGGCGGAGACCCTCCGGGGCAGGGGTCGACACGGACAAACGCGGGCCCGGGACCGGCTTCAAACGGAGCCGGTCCCTTCGCGTTCATTCGAAATCGGTGTCTTCGGGATTTTCCTCGCCCTCTTCGTTGCCCCGGAGGACGGACATGTCGTGGGAGGCCTGGTCCATGACCTCGGGCGCCACCAGGATGGGACATTCGACGCGCAGGGCGATGGCGATGCCGTCGCTGGGGCGCGAATCGATCTTGAGCACGTTCTGGAGCTGACCGTCGGGCCCGCGCTGCTCGACGTTCAGATGGGCGTAGAAGGTGTCGCGCTCGAGCTTGTATATGGTCATGGACTGCAGCTTCCCGCCGAGGCCGGCGAGGAGGTTGCAGATGAGGTCGTGGGTCATGGGCCGGCCGATGTTGCGCTTGGTGAGCGCGGCGTGGATGGCGTCGGCTTCGGCCATGCCAACCACGATGGGCAGGACGCGATCCTCGTGACGGAGAATCACGACCGGCTGGTGGATGGGGTCACTGCTGACGCCGAGCACTTCGAGTTTCAGCATGGGGGTACCTCCTGGGAACGATTGTATCGCATCTTTCCGCCGAGCCCAAACCGCCCGCCCTCGTCGATAGTTGACGGCTGGAGCGCCGCCGGGTTTCGCCGATTGGCGATTCTCCGTCCCGGGATGATAAGATAGTCCATATCGGCCGCCGGGCCGAAGGCCCCGCCTCGCCTTGTCCGGCGGGCCGATCCCAGACATTCCGCGCCACCCCGCCGGCCCCCTCCGCAAGCCCTCCGGATCTTGCGCGATCCGCCTCCGTATGCGGCCTTTCCTGTTCGGGTACGCCGGCCCCTTCGCGCGTGGCGCGCCCAATTGAAGCGACGCCCGACTCCCTTGCCCGCTCCGACGCGGTACGACCGTGCTCCGGCAGGTCCATCACAGGGGGCGGCGCGCAACCCCATACCCGGAAAGGGAAATGCCATGAAAGCGGTCGTATTTCACGACGTGGGAGATATTCGCCTCGAAGACGTGCCGGAACCTCGAATCAAGGACAGCCAGGACGCCATCGTGGCCACGACGGTCTCGGCCATCTGCGGCACCGACCTGCACATGGTCCGCGGCACCATGCCCGGGATGAAGCGCGGCACCATCCTGGGCCACGAAGCCGTGGGGATCGTCGAGAAACTGGGGAAGGGCGTGCGGAACTTCTCCGAGGGAGACCGCGTGGTGGTGGCCTCGACCATTGCCTGCGGCTACTGCAACTACTGCCGCGCCGGCTACTACGCCCAGTGCAACAACGCCAACCCCAACGGGGCCCGCGCGGGCACGGCCTTCTTCGGCGGACCCAAGGACACGGGGAGCTTCGACGGCCTGCAGGCCGAGCGTTCCCGCATCCCCTTCGCCAACGTGGGCATGGTGCGGATCCCCGACGGGGTCACCGACGATCAGGCTCTGCTGGTGTCCGACATCTTTCCCACGGGGTACTTCGGCGCCGACCTCGCCGAGATCGAAGACGGCGATACCGTGGCCGTTTTCGGCTGCGGGCCCGTGGGCCTCTTCGCCATCGCGTCGGCCTTCCTGATGAACGCGGGCCGGGTCCTGGCCGTGGACCGGGTGCCGTCGCGCCTCGAAATGGCCCGCAGCCTGGGAGCCGAGGTCATCAATTTCGAAGAAGAAGACCCGGTGGAGGTGATCCTGGAACTGACGGGCGGCATCGGCGTGGACCGCGCCATCGACGCCGTCGGGGTGGATGCCGTCCACGCCCATCACGGCCCGGCCGAGAAGGAGGCGCGAAAGAAGGAAGAGCAACACCAGACCGAGATCGAGCAGGTGGCGCCCAGGACCCCGCCCGAGGACAGTCCCTGGCACCCCGGAGACGCGCCCTCGCAGGCGGTCGAGTGGGAGGTGGACGCCCTGGCGAAAGCGGGCACCTTGTCGATCATCGGGGTCTATCCGCCCCCGGCCCGGTTCTTCCCCTTCGGCAAGGCCATGAACAAGAACCTCACCATCAACGCGGGCAACTGCAATCACCGCCGGTACATCCCCCACTGCCTCGACCTCATCCAGAACGGCACCATCGATCCCACCCGCCTGTTGACGAACGTCCAGCCCCTGACCGACGCCGTCGACGCCTACCGGCACTTCGACGCGCAGCACGACGGATGGGTGAAGGTCGCCCTGATGCCGCCGACGCCCGCGTAACCCATTCCCCCCTCCAAAGGAGCCCCCGCAATGGCTACAGCAGCTCGAACCCGGATCATGCAATGCGTGACCGTTCTGCGGCCCGCCTACGACTTGTACCAGTACTGGCGGGACCTCAAGCACATGCCCCGGCTGGTGCCGGCCGTCGAGAGCGTCCAGTTCCTCGACGAGACGCGGTCCATCTGGACCGCCCAGGTCCCGGGCGGCGCGAAAGTCCAGTGGTACGCTCAGATTACCGAAGACGTGCCCGGCGAGATCGTCGCCTGGTCCTCGACCAAGGAGTCGGATGTCGAGAACTCCGGCAGCGTCCAGTTCCTGCCCGCCCCGGGCGACAAGGGAACGGTTGTGAAGGTCGAGATGGAATACGACCTCCCCGCCGGCGCCCTGGGAGAGGCGCTGGCGACCCTCTTCGGCGAGAACCCTTCCCAACAGACCCGCGAGGGCCTTCGCCGCTTCAAGATGGAGATGGAAACGGGGGAAATCCCCACGATCGAGGGTCAGCCCCGCGGCCGTTGCCGTTGACGCCGGACCCCTTCAGGAGACATCGAAATGAAAGCGGTAGTCTGGTGCGGCAAATACAAGGTCCAGGTCGACGAGGTCGATGAACCGAAGATCCTGAATCCCCACGACGCCGTGATCCGCGTGACCACCACGGCCATCTGCGGTTCCGACCTCCACCTCTACGACGGATACATCCCTACCATGCAGGAGGGCGACATCCTCGGCCACGAGTTCATGGGCGAGGTGGTTGAGCGGGGCCCGGATGTAAAGAACCTCCAGATCGGCGACCGGGTGGTGGTTCCCTTCACCATCTCGTGCGGCCGGTGCTGGTACTGCAAGCACGACCTGTGGTCCGCCTGCGACAACACCAACCCCAACGCGTCCATGCAGGAGGACGTATACGGTCACCACACGGCGGCGATCTACGGTTACTCCCACCTCATGGGCGGGTATGCCGGCGGTCAGGCCCAGTACGTGCGCGTGCCTTTCGCCAACGTGGGGCCCCTGCCCATTCCCGAGGGCCTGACGGACGAGCAGGTCCTGTTCCTGTCCGACATCTTCCCCACGGGGTACCAGGCGGCGGAGAACTGCAACATACACCCCGGCGACACCGTGGCCGTGTGGGGCTGCGGGCCCGTGGGACAATTCGCCATCCGCAGCGCCTACCTCCTCGGCGCGGACCAGGTCATCGCCATCGACCGGGAGCCCGACCGCCTCGCCATGGCCGAAGAGGGGGGCGCCGTTCCGCTGGATTTCTCGGAAGAAGAGATATATGATCGCATCATGGACCTCACAGGAGGCCGGGGCCCGGACTCCTGCATCGATGCCGTGGGGCTCGAGTCGCACGGCACCACAGTCGACGCCCTGTACGACCGCGTGAAGGCGGCCGCCTTTCTCCTCACCGACCGCATCCACGCGCTTCGCCAAATCATCCGCTGCTGCCGAAAAGGCGGCACCGTGTCCATGCCCGGCGTCTACGGCGGCCTGTGCGACAAATTCCCCATCGGCGCCGCCTTCAACAAGGGTCTGACGTTTCGCATGGGACAGACCCACATGCATCGCTACCTCCGGCCTTTGCTGGCCCGCATCGAGAACGGGGAGATTGACCCCACGTTCGTGATCACCGACCGGTATCCCCTGGAACAGGCGCCGGAGGCCTATACACGCTTCAAGGAACGAAAAAACGGATGCGTTAAGGTCGTCCTCAAACCTTAGCCGTCCCATATCCCATCCGGGCGCGGCCTTCCGAGGACGGCCCCGTGCCGTCTGTCGGATCGCCGTGCCTGGGGCAGCGTGGGCGTGCGGAGGGGCAGGAGCACAACCGGATCTGCGTGAAAATCTCGGATCGGAAAGGAGTTCTTCGATGAGCAGATACCTGATATTGGTGCCCCTTCTGATATTGTCGGCGGCCGGGGCGGCCTACGCCCAGAACGTGGTGATGCCCACCGACAACGCCACCATCGTCACCGACGGGCCCCATTTCTTCGTAGCGCTGGTGGCGGGCCTCATTCTGGCCCTCGCCTTCCAGCTCATGCTGACCACCCTGTCCCTGGCCACCGGCCTCCAGGCCATCCACCCCGGCGAAGACGACGACGAGGAAGATGCCTACCCCTACGGCGCCGAAAGACACGCCCACATGGGCATGCACGAACGCACCGCCCGCGTCGGCGAAAAGGCCCGCACCGTGAGCAGCGCCGTCGGCGTGTGGGCGGTCATCACCGCCAGCGTGGCCCTGTTCTTCGCCAGTTGGCTGGCCGTGGAGCTCAGCCTCACGGCGGACGTCACCTCCGGCGCGGTCATCGGCCTCGTCATCTGGGGCCTCTTCTACATCGCCATGATGATGTTCGAGGTCCGAAGCATCCGGTCCGTGGTGGGATCGTTGACCCGGACGGCGTCGCGAGGCCTGCGCACCGCCCGCCACGCCACGGCCGGAGTGGTCCACGGCGGGCAACACCTCGCCGAGTCGCCCACGGCGTCCAACATCGTCACCCGCGTGCGCGAGGAGCTCTTCGGCGACATGGAAACGCAGCAGTTGACGGAACGGCTCCGGAACTACATGCGCGACTTCCAGATGCCGCCCCAGTTGAGCAAAGAGGCCATCCGCTCCGATCTGCGCCTCATGTTCCACGACCCCCACGCGGGCGCCGACGCCCTCATCAGCCGCCTGCGTTCCATCGACCGCGACACCCTGCGCCAGTCCATCGCGTCGCGTCCCGACATCTCCCAGGAGGACGCCGAACAGATCCTCATGGAGATGGAAGCGGCCCGCGACGAAGCCATCGAGCGCGCCACGCGCATGAAAGAGGAAGTGGCGCGCCGGGTCGAGGCGGCCAAGGAAGAGGCCGTGCACGTGGCCGACGAGGTGCGCCGCACCGCCGCCACGGCGTCGTGGTGGGCCTTCATCGCGGCCCTGGTGTCGGGCATCGCCTCCGCTCTCGGCGGCATGGTCGCCGTCTGGACCGGTCCCTACGCCTGAGTTAAAATCCCCTTGCCCAGAGAAGGAGCCTGTACGATGCAGGCTCCTTTTCTCTGTCTTTCCCGCCCTTCTTTCGAGTTTGCCCCGGCCCTTCGGCTACACTGGCGCGACACAGGCAACGGAGAGGGGACGCGACATGACGACATGGGGAATGATGCTCGTCCTGGCGGCGATGGGGGCCGGCGAGCCGGGCGTGGTGGCACGGGTCGAGTTTTCTGCGGCGCCGGGCGAAGGGATCGAATCGGCGGAACACGTCTGGCGCGTCGGAGACCGCGCCCAACCCTTGGCCGGCATCCGCATACCGGCCGAGACGGGCGCGTTCACCTTCACCCTGCCCGCGGCCTCCGGCGACGACCTCACCCTCGAGCTGCGCGAATTCCGCACGGCCCCCGGCCAGTCTCCGGCCTATGTCGTCGAGCTGGACGGGACGGCCATCGCCTTCCGTTGCCGCGAATACGACGGCGACGGGCCCGCCTCCGCCTTCATCGATCTCCCTGCCCGGACCTCGGAGGCGCCGGCGACGGTCCGTATCGTCAATCGCGCGCCCGAGCCGCTCCACCTGTCCGGGGCCGTGCTCTACCGGGATCTCGAAGCCCTCGTGCGCGACCGGGGCCTGAGCGTTCCCATGTACCTCGGAGCCACGGTACAATGGAATCGCACCGACGTCGATTCCCTTCGGGCCCTGCGCGCCGAGCTGCCCGACACGGAATCGATCCGTCCCATGGTCGTCCTCGCCACCGTACCCCATGCCCGGTGGTCCAACGAAGAGCTGCGCGAACGGGTGGCCGCGCTGCTCGCCGCCAGTGTCGAAGCCGATATGCCCGTCGAGCTCCAGGTCATCACGTGGTGGGCGGGCACGCCTTACGGGCCCGACGGCCTCGGCGGCCGGTGGATCGACCCTCCGTACCAGCAGGTCACCTACGATCCCGCGCTGGACGAGTTCAACCTGACCGTGCCCAATCGCTGGAGCAACGTGCCGTGGCTGACCATGCGCCATCCCCGGCTCAACGCCTTCAAGCGCGACCGGTTCACCACCGCCGCCCGGATCCTGCGCGAGCTGTGGGACCAATGGGCCGCCGAGCGCAGCGAGCCCTTCCCCGTCGTCTCCGTGGTCCTCGACAACGAGCCCACCTACTGGGCCGCGGGCATGCCCAATTCGACTCGGACCCTGCAGGCCGACTTCAACCCCTCCATGATTGACGCGGCGAAGGAGGAGGGCGAAAACCTCGATCCCACGGACGGGTTGTCCGAAGCCGAGTTCGCCTTCCTGAGAAGGAGCCTCCGAACCTACAACCGCGAGATGGCCGGAGCCTTCCAACACGGCATCGGCGCCTGCCCCCTCCGGTGGAACGTCTTTTCCCACACCTTCGAGAAAGGCTTCGGCTTCAACAGCGTGGCCGAGGCCTTCGACGTCGGCGTCCTCGATTCCGTCCGATTCGGCGGCGAGTGGTTCTTCTCCGAGCCCGAAGAGATGCGCCACATCGACTTCGTGCGGGAGCTGGGCGTTCCCGCAGGGATCAACGTCGAGGTCGGGGGCCAGTCCGTCGCCTCCACGGCCGTGCCCTTCGCCTATGCGGCGGGCTGCGACCGGCTGTCCCTGTTCAACGCCAACGAGGCCCTACTGCGCGAAACCCGCGCCCTCCTCGAGGCCGGTCTGCCCGAGTATCCCCCCGTCGCCTGGCGCCCCGTCGTCAAGACCTTCACCTTCGAAGACGACGCGTGGAAAGATCACTTCACGTCCGACGAGGTCTCCGGCGAGATCATCCCCGGACTCCCGCACCGCCTCCTCCAGGGCCGCCGGGTCGAGGAATCGAACCGGACCCTCCTGCGCCTCGACGCCCGCGACACCGTCGGCGCCGATCGATTCACCCGCCTCGGACTGCACGGCCGGGCCCGCGCCTTCGTCTTCCCCGACAAGGACGATGGGTCCTACATGGCCATCCGTGCGGGCCACTCGCCCGACGCCCTCGAGGAAGCCGCTCGGCTGGTCAACATGCAGGGGCTCTTCGACGTGGACCTTACGCCCTACGTCGCCGGCGCCGAGACGGCTTACGTCGAATTCGACATGCACCCCAAAGGCCAGTCCGGCTGGGTCGGCCTCATGACCCTCTCCGTGACCGTCCCCTGGGCGGAGGAATCGCTGCTGCGCTGCAACCGGGACTACGGCTCCGAGCGGCTTCGCGCCGAGAACCTCCTGGTGGGTTGGCGGTCCGAGGCGCGGTGGGTCCTCCAGCAATGCGCCACGGCGGGTATTCCGGCGGATCGGATGGAGGCCGTGCACGACCACATGGCGGAACTTCGTTACAAAGACGCCTGCGAAGCCGCCCGGGCGCTCCTGGTCGAATTCGCCGAAGACACCTTCCGGCCCGTCCCGCCTTCTCCGGACCGCACGGACGCCGGCATCCTCGAAAGCCTTTCCCGCAGGGCGATCCAGTACTACTCATACTCCACGGGCCTGGAAAGCCCTCGCCTGCCCCTGGACAACGACGTCGAAGTGACGGTCGCTATCAACGGTGTGGTGTCGAACGACGCGCCGCCCCTCTCCGGCGACCATGTCGAAGTGACCGTTGAAGGCGGGCGCGCCGTGCGCGTCGCCGTGTCGCGAGGCGAGGCCACGGGCCCCGTCGTCGTCGCCACCCCGGCCACGCCCTACGCCCTCCCCACCCTCACCGTCGAGGGCTGCGAATCCATGCCGTTGGACAGCCGCGCCTCCGTCACGGATCGCGAAGGCCGGACCCTTGGCGGCGTCTTCCCGTACAAAGTCGACGAGGAACTGTTCCGCCCCGGCGACCGTGTCCGCATCCGGTGGAACCCCTCGACGCGCCGCATCGTCGAGGTCGCCCCCGCCCCGGAGTGATCAGGGCCGGCGGGGCGCCACACGGTGTAGGTGGGCCATGCAATACGATTTCTCTGCATATGCCCATACACCCCGTCCATCGTATGACGACGAGGACCGCGCTCGACGAGTTCATGAGCCACACCCCTTCCCGTCGCATGACTACGAAGCCTATGCTCGACGGGCTCGTGTGAGTTGGCCTCCACGCGTAAGACGACGAGGCCTGCGCTCACAGGGCTTCTGAGCCATGCTCCTCCCCGCGTAGGTCTACGAGAACTGCGCTGAACGGGGCCGTGAGGTGCCGCCTACCCGACGTAGGACGACGGGGACTGCGCTCAACCCGCTCCTGCGCAATGACACACCCCGTCAATGCGAGGAGCGATCGCGTGTGCAAATGGCTGCGGTAAGAGGATTTACACCAATGCAGCCCATGCCGACTGTGAGAGCCCCTGCATGAGCGACGCGGCAATCTCCCATGAGCCAGCGATCCCTGTCCGCGAAGTCATCGTCCTACCACCCCCCGTCATTGCGAGCCCCCAAGCGGCTTGCGCCGCCGCCACGATGAATGAAAAC
>CAYVOE010000073.1:14896-15140 GCA_964452795.1 uncultured Nitrospiraceae bacterium | reverse complement strand
TGGGGGCCGCGCCCTTGCGCGGGATGAAGCCGCGGTTGACGAGCAGATGCTCGCCCTGATCCGTCGCCAGGATGCTGAGGATCTCGGACCCCAGCGCCCCGTCGAGGGAGCGGTAGCGCACCTGGAACTGGTGCTCCGGCAGGTACTCACCGGTGGCGGTGACCCGGTACCACTGGTCGTCGTCGCCGATCTCGCCGGCCATGAGCTCGTGATACGGACGCACCGCCTCCGTCTCGTGGGCGAG
>CAYVOE010000073.1:0-14886 GCA_964452795.1 uncultured Nitrospiraceae bacterium | reverse complement strand
GCGGTCAAGCTGCCAACGGCAGAGTTGCACGAAGGTCACCGCCAGCACCACGCCCAGCAGCGCGATCGCCACGTAGCGGATTGTCTGCTTGCGGCTCACGAATCGTCCTCCTCGATGGTGCCGGTGAGCACCTCTCCGGTGGTCAGGGCCAGGGCGTCGACGGGTTCGGCGTCCTCGGTGGCGGTGGGAGGTGGGCGATGATCCTGCTGGTTGGCCAGCAGGACGGCGGCCAGGGCGAGCCCACCGGCGAGGGTCAGCGTGACCAGCTTCCACCAGCCTGGCACGATCAGGAACGCCACGAACAGAGCGGTCCGCACACCCATGGTGATGAGGTACCGCTTCTGCCGCTCCTCAAGGTCGAGGCTGCGACTACGGGGGGCGCTGGTGATCAGCGCCGCATCCTTCGCCCTGGCCATGGGGCGCGAGATGGGCTGGTCGGAAGACGAACTGAAGCGGTGCGAGATGGGGGGCGTGCTGCACGACGTGGGCAAGATCGCCATCGACGACGCCATCCTGCGCAAGCCCGGCAAGCTGACGGAGGAAGAGTTTCAGAAGATGCAGGTCCACCCCGAGCGGGGGGCTCAGCTCATGCGGGACTGCGAGTATCTCATTCCCCTGATCCCGTACGCGCTGTACCATCACGAGCGTTACGACGGCACGGGATACCCCGCCGGGCTCAAGGGCGAGGAGATCCCGCTGGAGGGTCGGGTGCTGGCCGTGGCCGACACCTTTGACGCCATGACGAGCAACCGGCCGTATCGCAAGGGGCTGGACCCGGAAATCGCCCTGGCCGAGCTCGAGAAGGGGAAGGGCACTCAATTCGATCCGGACTGCGTGGACGTGCTGGTGAAGTGTTACCGGGAAGGCAAGATAGACAGCATTCTGCAGGAGTACGGCAAGGACGAGCAGAGCATTGCGTGTCCTTTTTGCAGCACGCGGGTGAGCATCCCGGAGCCGGCCGAGGCGGGTGTGCGGTTCTCCTGCGGCGTGTGCCATCGCACCCTGCGGCTCCAGCGAAGCAACGACGTCTGGTATGGAGAACTGTTGTCGGCCCTCGAGGTCGAGGCGCCGACGCCGATGCCGCAGCCTCGCTCATAGCGGCGGGGGCGGTTCGGGGCGGGAAAGCGATTTGAGGGACAGAACACAACGAGCGATGCCCAACGGCCTGGCGGACAAGAAGCGCCGGATCCTGGTGGCCAGCGAGGACGTGGCCTATACCCACGCCTTGAGTCAGCACATGGCCATCGACGGCTACAAGATCCTCACGAGCCACAACGTGCAGGAGCTGCTCCGGCGCGTCCAGAAGGACCCATTCGACGTGCTGGTCCTGGACCTCGAGCTGTGCGAGAAGTCGGATGTGGACCTGATCTCGTACGTGCGGCGGCAGTGGCCCGACACGCAGATCGTGATGATCTGCGAGATCACCAAGATCGAGCGGGCCATCGACGGGATCCGGAAGGGCGCCTTCTTTTTCCTGCCGCGGGCCTGCCAGGAATCGGACGTGGCGCTCGTGGTGCGCAAGGCCGTGCGCAACCTCGAAACCATCGCCACCGTATCGGAGTTCGAGAAGAGCCATTTTGAGGAATTGCTGGGCAGCACGCCCCAGATGAAGCGCGTGGTCGAGCTCATCACCAAGGTGGCGCCCACCGACAGCACCGTGCTTCTCCTGGGGGAAAGCGGAACCGGCAAGGACGTCCTCGCCCAGACGGTGCATCGTCTCAGCCACCGCAAGGAACAGGCCTTCATCGCCGTCAACTGCGCGGCCCTGCCCGAGACCCTGCTCGAGTCCGAGCTGTTCGGCCACGAGCGCGGCGCGTTCACGGGGGCGGAGGCGGACAAGCGGGGCCTGTTCGAGGAATCCGACGGTGGCACCATCTTCCTCGACGAGATCGGCGACATGGCCCTGGTGACCCAGGCCAAGCTGTTGCGGGTGCTGCAGAACGGCGAGATTCGGCCCGTGGGCTCTTCGACGACGCGGAAGGTCGACGTGCGGGTCATCGCCGCCACCAACCAGGACCTGGTGGAGGCGGTGAGCGCCAAGACCTTCCGGGAAGACCTCTACTTCCGGCTCAACGTGATCCAGATCCGGATCCCGCCGTTGCGCGAACGCATGGACGCGCTGCCCCGGCTGGTCTCGTTCTTCCTGACGCGGTACAACGCCAAGTACGGGAAGCAGGTGCAGGGTCTCGATGAGCACGCCCAGATCCTGCTGAGGAACTACAACTATCCCGGCAACGTGCGCGAGCTCGAGAGCATCATCGCCCACGCCGTGATCCTCTGCGAGGGCGACATCATCCGGGCCCGGGATTTGCCGGAACACGTGCAGCAGGGTTTCGGACCGCGCCTGGCCCTGACCCACGGGTCGCTCGCCCTCGACGGCAACCTGCCGACGCTCACCGAAATGGAAGAACGCCTGATCCGGGCGGCGCTGGAACGCTACGAGGGCAACCAGACCGAGGTGGCCCGGCACCTGGGCATCTCCCGTTCGACCCTGTGGCGGAAGATGAAGGAATACAACATCAGCGCCACCTGAGGCACGGGTTCGCAGCGCCCGGCGGGGCGGTCACTTCATCTGGATGCGGATGGACTTCTCTTCGAGTCGGGGCGATTCCGCGGTGACGGTGACGGCGCCGCGTTTGCCCGTCGAGCGCAGCCACACCGCGCCCCGTCCCGCCGCGAGGGCGAAGGGGTTCTCGCCGATGAGCACGCCGGGACCCGATACCGTGAGCGACACCACCCCCGTCGCGTAGGGTAGGATGTTGCCGTAGCGGTCGACGATGCCGAAGGCGATGCGGGTGGCGTCGGAGCCGTCGGCCGCGAGCTCGGTGTCGTCGGCGGCAAGCCAGAGCTCTTGGGGAACGCCGTCGCAGGCCATCTTCCGGCGCGCCACTTCCTCGCCCTTGATCCGGCCCACCAGTTCGAGGTCGCCCCAGGTGTCGTGCCGCACGAAATCGGAGCAGAAGAACGGGGGATGGGGCAGGTGGGGGAAGATCCCCTTGTTGGGCTTGAAGACGCCGCGCTTGGTGCCGCCGACCCAGACCTCGACGGTATCGCAATTGCTGAAGACCACCAGGGGATCGATGCCGCCGCCGCTGCGCTCGCCCCATTTCCAGTGGGTGGCGGGCTCGAGGACGACGCGCACCGACGGATCCTGCTGGCTGGCGTAGAAGGCCGCCGCGAACTTGGGGAATCGGAAGATGTCCATGACGCCGTGGTAGCACACGCGGTCGCCGCTGCCGAACTCGGCGTGGGTGTTGTAGTCGAAGGCGCACCAGCCGATGGCGCCGGCCACCCGTTCCATGCCCATCTGGGAGTTCTGAATGCGGGCATGGCGAAGGGCGTGCTCCATAAGGCGCTCTTCGGAATCCCAGGGGTTGGTGGGAAACATGTGGCCGCCGAACTCGGTGATGAGATAGGGCGTGTGGTTGGGTTCGAGGACGCCGTTCGAGAAATCGTTGAAGGTGAACACGTCCTCGAGGAACTCGCTCTCGCGGAGGTAGCGCACGCCGCCGGTCTGGCGGGTGGGGTCGAGCTCGCGGGCGATGTTGTTGGTCTGGGTGTAGAAGTCGTGGTCGTCCCGGGATTCGTTGATGCGCACGCCCCAGAGGAAGATGGACGGGTGGTTGCGGTCGCGCACGATCATCTCGCGCAGCTCCTGCTTCGACACCTCCTTCCACTCGTCGTCGCCGATGTGCTGCCAGCCCGGAATCTCCTCAAAGACCAGCAATCCGATCTCGTCGCAGCGGTCGAGGAAATGGGGCGACTGGGGGTAGTGGGAGGTTCGGACGATGTTGCAGCCGAGCTCGTACTTCAGGATGTCGGCGTCGCGCCGCTGGACGCGGGCCGGCATGGCGCCTCCCACGTAGGGGAAGGTCTGGTGCCGGTCGAGGCCACGCAGCTCGAGGAGCTTGCCGTTCAGGTAGAACCCCTGTTCCTTGAACACGGCCTCGCGGAAACCCACGCGGACCTCGCGCTCGTCGCCGCTCTCGAGGGCGATGCGGACGGTGTAGAGGTTGGGCGCGTCGACGGACCAGGGCTCGACGTCCAGGTTCTCGAGGGCCACCTGGACCACCGTCCGCTCGCCGGGCAGGGCGCGCAGGGGCTTGTTGATCGAGCGATTGCCCAGGCGCAGGTTCAGGTTGGTCTCGGCCATGGCGCCGCCGTCGTTGGCGACGGTGATGGAGGCCTCGAGCCGGTCCAGTTCGGGCCGCACGAAGATGTCTTCGATGTGGATGGGATCCACCACGGACACGGTGACGTCGCGGTAGATGCCGCCGAAGCCGAGATAGTCCACGATTCCGCCGAAGGGCGGGATGTCGGGGCGTTCGCGCGAGTCCACGCGCACCGCGATGAGGTTGTCGCCGTCGAACCGCACCGCGTCGGTGATGTCGAAGGAGAAGGGGGTGTATCCGCCCTTGTGTTCGCCCAGGAAGGTCTCGTTGACCCAGACTTCGGCCGCCAGCATCACGCCGTCAAACCGCAGGTGGATCCGGCGTCCGCGCCATTTTTTCGGCGCCGAGAAGTGCCGGCGGTACCAGGAAATGAACTGGTATTCCTGATTGTCGAAGTTGTGCCAGGGAAGCTCGACGTTGGAGTGGGGGAGGGTGACCGGAACAAAGCCCCGCTCGTCCCCATCGAAGTTTTTCGCGGTGCCGCGATCCTTGGGCAGAAATAGCCAATCCGCATTGAAACTGATTGTTTCGCGCATAGGTCCTCCGTGGACCCAAGCCTACCAGATCGGCGGGCACGATTCCGAATTCGACCTGTGCTACGTCTCTACATGTAAGGTTCGGCGAGGATCGAAGGGCCGTTTCCGTCCGATCGATCCTCGCCGCTCGGCATCCCAGTCGTCACAAGCCCCTGATGGCCTGCGCACCGCTTACCGCTTGGGCGGGGCCGCTTCCCGCACCACCGCGCCGTCCTCCTCGCTCATCAGCAGAATGGCGAACCGCTCGACGTTGTCCAGGTCGTCCGTGCTGAGGGCGGCATAGTCGAAGCGGCCGCGGAGGTCGGTATAGCCGTCCTTGTAGAACCCGCTCCCGCCGTCGCTCTTCCGGGCGAAGACCTTCACATAGACCTTGGCCAGGGGGCGGCCCGTGCTCGCCTGTGTAACCTGGACCTGTCCGTAGGGATCGATGACGTGGACAGTCAGGTTGTTCGCGTAGTAAGCCTGGGTCTTGCGCGCGCCGCCCGCCACCACTTCCACCACCACGTTGCTGCTGCGGTAGCGTTCCGGCAGGTCGAAGGTGTGGGCGGTCGCGTCGGCCGGGAGGGACACCGTCTCCGTGTGGTGGGGGCGGACCTGGGCGAACTGATCGGACTGCTGCCGGCCGAAGGGGTCCCGCGAGAAGAGGAGCTCGAGATCCATGAGGTAGTAGTTCACGCGGGCCTCGGACACGTTTCGGTAGTCGATGGTGATCCGCGGCACCGCGCCGCCCGGCATGGCCTCGACGCGGAGATCGACGGCCGGCTCGCCCGCTGCCAGCCGATCCATGGAGGGCGGATCGCCTTCCGAGGAAGCCAATGCCGCTTCCGCGTCGTCGATCTCCCGCAACTGGCGGAGCACTGCGGCGAACAGGTCGCGCCACCGGTCCACGGGATAATCCTCGTAGGGAGCCGCGGCGGCCCGGGCGGCGGCCGGATCTTCCTGGGCCAGGGCCAGGTAGGCCGCGAAGTAGTCGTACTGCATCTGCGCGGCCAGGGCCGAGCGATCCACCTGTTGGAAGAAGCTCAGGGCCTCGTCGAAGCGGTCCTGCAGGAGCAGGTAGTAGGTGACTTCCATGCGGTCGTCCACGTCCAGGGCCGGCTTGTGCGCGAGGACGTTCATGAATCGCGCATACTGATCGGCGAACCGGTCGTTGAGGATCTGCCGTGTGGCGCCGAGCGGGTGGACCCGGGCATTCACAAGCGGCGCGTACTCGAGGTGCTGGTACGTCTTTCGTTCCACCGGATCGACGGAGAGGATCGGACTGTCGAGCCAGGGGCCCGCGAGTGCGGCAAATTCGGGATTACGGTTCAGGAACTCGCGGATGGCGGGCGTGTCGTTGTGGTGGATGGCGTAGGACCAGAGGACCGGGTCGTAAACGCGCCGGGTCCGCAAAGTTTCAAGGACGGCGTCGTAGAACGAGCGGTCCTTCATGCGCCAGGCGATGGCGGAAAGGTCCACCCGGGCGAGGTTCTCGCTTGCCAGGTACTCGAGGACCCGCGCGTTGTCGGCGCGCTGGGACAGGTAGGGCCAGGCCTCGGTGTCGGGCGCCGTGAGGGCCGGCACCACGGACAGCTCCGTCGCGCTGCCCGAGGCCAGGACTTCGCCGTTCCGTGCCACCTGTACGGGATAGTGGACGAACCGCCCCGGTTCGGGGAAGTAGAAGAAGTATTCGAAGGTTTGCGTGCCGTAGGGATCGAGGCGCGCCGTCAGGGTCCGGGTGTATTGGGAGCCCTGGACGGGGAGGGCGCCCTGGGGCATCTGGGTCAGGATGTCGAGGCGCAGGGGCGACGACGTGGGGTTGGACACCACGACGCGCCCGCCATAAACGGTCTGGACCAGGAACTCGCCGGTGACGAACTTGTCGATTCGCTCGTTGCCGTCGAAGCGGAACCGGTCCCGGGGATCGAAGAACCGTTCGTCGACCAGCACGGATGTGCCGTCGGCCACGGCCTCGAGTCGGGCGGTCTCCTGGTGGACAAGCAGCGCGGGCCCGGCGGCGCGCAACACCACGCGGTCGTCTTCGCGCCGGAGCTCGTGTTCGGCGGGGTCGAAGGGAAGCTCGAGCAGGGCCAGGGCGAAGAGGGCCTCCGTCCGCGTACGCGCCGCTTCGAGGAACGCGGGCGACAGGAAGGAAGCGTTCTCGCTCGGGGGCGCATCGCCGAGGGCGAACTCGGCGAAGTCACGCCAGAAGGTGCCGGTCGGTACAAGTGCCGGGCCCTGCTGTTCCAGGGGGATGCGGTAGAAGTTGTTTTCGGCGAACTCTTCCGTCTTGTCCGGGGAGCGGTAGAACGTTCTCATTGCCCTGCGTCGGCGGACATCGTCTTCCAGCATCACTGGGCCGTTAATGTCGGCGAAGTCTTGAGCTTTGGCCGCCCTGGCCTCGGCGACGTCGGCCACGGGAACCCCCAGGGCGTCCCCTGCGCCGAGTCCTCCTCCACCGAGTCCGCCGCCGCCGAATCCGCCGCCGCCGAGCATCCCGCCCTCGCGACCGAGGGCCTGTGGGGCGGCGTAGAAGGCGAGCCCGGCCTGTGGCGCGGCGTCGAAGGCACCGCCGCGCAAGGCCGTTTGGAACAGGAACTCGAACCGGTCGGGGTCGGGCGGGATGAGCTCGGATATGTCGCGGACGTGCTCGAGGGTGCGCCGCCGCTCGTCGGCCACGCGCCGGGCGAGAAGGATACGTTCCGCGACGGTCAACTGCTCGTACCGCCAGGGCTCAAGATAGGCTTCGAGATCCTCGCTCAACAGCCAAAGGTCGATGAACTGTTTGTCGGCCTTGTTCCGGATGAAGGGTTTCACGACGGCTTCGAAGAAGGCCGGATCCTTCTGGAACAGGAAGAAGCTAAGCTCGTGAGAGGCGAATTCCGAGTACTTTGCCCGCTTCTCGGCCTCGGAAAGCTCCGGCCACCGGGCGAGGAACTCGAACCCCGCGAGGCTGCCGCCCGCCCGTTCAAGCAGCGTGGCGTAGAGGGCGAAGACTTTGCCCACCGAGTCGTAAACCTCGAAGGATGCTGCCGAATCCGCCGAGGCCCATTCTTCGCCGGACGCCAGCGGGGTGACGCGCTTCTGTTCGACGGCGTGGATCGCCGGGTCCAGGGCCTGGGCGAGACGCAGGTCCCGGAACGCCGGGTTGGCCTCGTCGAGGCCGAATTCGCGGTAGACGGTGGCGCGGGGGCTTACCGCGACCACGTGCAAGTGTCGGCGGTCGCGCAGCTCGGCGCGGGGAATGCGCACGCGGCCGTCGTCGTCCGGCACGAGGTTGTAAAACACCACGCCGCCCCCGGGCAGGAAGTCCAGGTTGGGATATTCGCCGCCGACGGTCGATTGCTCGGCGGGGGGCGCCACCACGGCCGGCGGCTCGGAGGCCGGTGCGTCGCCGAACATCTGGGGCACAAGTTCCGGGGCGGGTTCCTGGGTCGACGTTTCGGTCGGCGACAGGGCCCACGGGTTAAGCAGGAGTCCGGGACGCTCGAGCATCACGCCCGCGTACTTCTTGCCGTACTTGCGCTCGAGGACGTAGCGGTACTCGTCGCCGATGATTCGGCCCGAGGAGTAGCCGGAGTCGGGACGCCCGTGGAGCCGGACGGCCGGTTCCGGCCCCGTTACTTTGGCGAAATCGTCGAAGATTGAGCGGGTGGGCGCGAAGACGGTGGCGACGACGTGGACCCGCGTCTGCGGCGTGGCGTGGGCGACGCGGATGGCAACGGAGTCGTCTTCTTCCGACACGTCCGTCACCTGGACGGGGTCGGCGCTGTTCAGCTGGATGAAGCCCCGCTCTTCGAGGACGTAGCCGTCGCGCGCGAGGCCTTCCGAGACCCGGATCGCGACCCGTCGATTCCGCGATTTGTCGATGAGCTCGTAGTCGCCCGGTTCCAGGTCCCGGATCGCCAGGTACCCGCCCTCGATGGCCAGGGCGTCGAAGACGTCCGCCGTGTAGGCGCCGTCGCGTCGCTCGAGGAGGCCGAATTCGGCGCGCTGCGGCGCCGTCTCCCGCCCCATGTAGGGCAGTCGGATGACGTCGCCCTCGGCTGCGGTCAGGAGGTTCGGATAGGTCGCGCTGTCGTCGCGCAACGGCCAGGACTGCTCGATTCCTTCCGGGCCCGCGGCGGTCAGGTGGGTGATGTCGGCGAGGGCGCCGAGGCGGATGCGGCCCGATTCATCGGTCTGGAGGGTAGTCCGGACGGGTTCGCGAAAATCGCGGTGCTTCAACGACAGGCGCACGGACCGGTGGGGCCGGGCCTCGCCCGATTTGCCCAGCAGATCGAGGGTGTAGCCGTTGGGCGTCCGGCCGAGATGGAGCGCTTCGGTATGGGCGAGGCCGTCAATGGTGTTGACGGTGAAGGCGTCGGCGGCGGTCGCCGCTTCGAAGTCGCCCGTGGTCAGCTTCCGCACGCGTCCCTCGAGGGCGAACGTCACGGACCGCAGATCATCGGGCACGCGGAACTCGTAGACCGATTCGCGGCCCTCGTGAAGCTCGAAATCCCGCACCTCTTTGCGCGAAGGCACGTTCCGGCCGTCGACGGCGGCAATCACAAGCCGGGGCTCCTCGAGGAGGGAGAGAGACACGGGCGCCCCGTTCACCGTCAATCGGGGGCGCACCAGGACCTGGGCCGTTTCGCCTCCGACGAGCGATTCCCTGTCCACGTGGATGCCCGCCTCGAGCCGATAGGTCTCGCCGAGGTGATTGAAGGTGATGAGGCGGTCAAGTTCGCCGTCGGACAGGACGGCCGTGGCCTCGCCGGGCTGCGCGGTGAAGGGCACGGTTACGGCGCCCTGGGCGTCGGCCGTGTACTCCCGGCCGCCGACCCACACGCGGCCGTCCTTCATTTGCTCGCCCGCCTCATTATAGATGGTAAAGACGTGGCCCGCGGCGCCGGTGCGGACGGTGTAGTGGAGATGTCCTTTGCGGATGAGCGCCCGGCTGTTCACGCCGTTCCCGATGAAGTCGATGACGTATATCCCGCGCCGGTCGAGGCCGGGGAAATCGAAATGCCGCAATATGCGGCGGACGGGCGGCGTGTCGTAAGTGTGCACCTGCTCGTCGTTGGGCGCCAGGCCGGCGAGGTCGATGTCGGTGTTCACTTCCCGCCCGTGCCGGCGATAGTAGTTCCCGGCATGGATCTCGAAGACCCGCACGATCAAGGTAGGCACGTTCTTGATCCACAGGTCGAGTCCGACGGGGGCGTCGGGGGCAAAGCGGGTGGGGTTGGTCGGGACGAAGGCAATGTCCACCCGGTCGCGCAGGGCGGCGTATTCGTCGGGAGACAACGCGCCTATCCAGGGCGCGGGATCGCCTTCGCCGTAGAGCAGCCGGGTCGCCGCGAAGACACGCCGCAGGTAGTCCGGGTCGAGGAACTCCTCGTAGGGCTGAATGGAATCCCCGTTGACGAAGAAGTGCTCGAGGTATTCGCGGATCAGTGGCTCGTCGTTGTGCACCGTCTCCAGCCCGGTGATCGCCTGGAAATCGCCGCCTACATCGGCGACGGCGTTGCGGAATTCGGGCCGGTCCACGTGCCGCGCACTCAGGTAAGGCGATCGGCGCGGCAGGCGGAGGTACTCGAGGAACCGAGCTTTGTCGTAGACGCCCCGGTCGCGGTCGTGGGCCAGGCGATGGTACAGGACGTGGGCCTTGAGCGAGTTGTGGGCCGGTTCAAGCCGTGCGGTGAACTCCGTCAGCCGCGCCAGGTAGGCTTCGCGGGCCTCTGCGTCCTGCTCGATTACGGCGTGGTTGGGCGGCGCCAGTTTCTGAATGTAGGTGTGGATGAAGTTCAACTCGTTGATGAGCCTCGGTCGGTGGCGGAGCAGCTCTTCGAGCTGGGCCCGAGTCAGCAGGGCGTGAACCGTCAGCGAGCCGAAACCGGAGCTCTGCGGCGAATCCAGCTCTTCCGCTACCACGCGCGGCAGGTCGGGGTAGTCCGGTCGATCCAGCCGCCGGAGCAGGTCGCGTCGTTGTGCCGGATCCAGGGGCCGGGCGATAAGCCATTCGTAGGCGCTCGGCTCGAAGGGATCGACCGTTTGCTGCGCGTCCGGCCGCGCCAGGGCCTGTTCCGTCAGGCGCGCCCGGTCGATCAGCGCCGGGTCCAGGCTCGTGGGAAGGCCCGAGTCTTCGGCGGGTCGTTCCGGCTCGTGGTTGAAGCGAAGGCCAAGGGTCCGTGTCAGATAATCCCGGGTCGCTTCGCGATCGGACGCGTATCCCAGGAGCATCTGGCGATGGGCGATCTCGATACGCCGCTCGACGTTTTGGTCGGGCGGCCACGACTCGAGGATTTTGGCCGATTCGTCCAGCCTTCCCGTGTTCTGGTAATGAAGGCAGTGGTAGTAGAAGTAGTCGTCGGTGCCGGGGACCAGCTCTCTCAGGACGGCCTCTCGGTCGTCGGCGAGGGCGAACCGCTCGGCGAGGCTCACGTTCTGCGCCGCCGCCGGGAACGCCAGGCCCCACAGGCCTACGAAAACCGCAAGAACGACCGCTCGACTCGTGTTCATCTCCCCGTCTCCTTCTGCGCGCATGCGCCTGCCTTACTGCAATCCCCGCGTTTCCGGTCCGGTTCCCTCACCGGGTTCGACACCGAAAGGTTCCCGCCGGTTCGGGGAAAGGGACGCCTTATTACAACGCCCTGGTCGCCAATTCGTTCAGTCTCTCCGATAAAAAAAGGACCGCAACCCCGAAGGGCGGCGGTCCGGCAAGCGGCGCAGGGGTGGTCCGTCAGAATTGCACGCCGTGCTCCCGGGCGACCAACATGTTGGACCGCAACAGCGCCTCGAAGCTGCCGCAATCGGCCCACCAGCCGTCGAGGACCTCGTAGGTCATGGTGCCGCGGCGGATGTACTCGTTGTTGACGTCGGTGATCTCGAGCTCGCCCCGGGCGCTGGGCTTCAGGGTGTTGCAGATCTCGAAGACGTCCGAATCGTACATGTAGATGCCGATGACGGCGAGGTTGGTGGGAGGCTCCTTGGGCTTTTCGATGATGCGCTCGACCTTGTCGCCGTTGAGGACGGCCACGCCGAACTCCTGAGGGTTGTCGACCTCCTTGAGGAAGATCTTGGCGCCCTGGGGCTGCTCGCGGAAGGCGTCGACGGCGGCGCGGATGCTGCCCTGAATGAAGTTGTCGCCGAGGATCACCACGACCTTGTCGTCGCCCACGAAATGGCGGCACAGGGACAGGGCGTCGGCGATGCCGCCCTCGGTCTTCTGGTAGGTGTAGTTCATGTGGCGCAGGCCGAACTCTTCGCCGTTGCCGATGAGGCGCAGGAATTCGCCCGCGCTGTTGCCGCCGGTGACGAGCATGATCTCGTCGATGCCCGCATCCACCAGGGTCTGGATGGGGTAAAAAATCATCGGCTTGTTGAAGACCGGCAGCAGATGCTTGTTGGTAACCCGCGTGAGCGGCCTCAGCCGCGTGCCCAAACCGCCCGCCAGCACAACCCCTTTCATACGCGATTCCTTCGTTGACGTTTTCCTATGGCCTCATACCCACGACGGGCAAGAGGATACTCCAAGGGGTCCCGCGTTCCCAAACGGAAGGGGCTATTCGGCCGGGCCGGCTCCGTGATAAAATGCCGCCTTTCGCGGCACAACCCCGGGCAGGAGGAGGCGACGGATGGGCATCAATCGGTCTGCGGCGGTACTGTGTTGGACGGCGGGGCTCCTGTATCTGACGGGCTGTGCCACCACGGCCCCGGCGCCGTCCGAGGCCCTTCGCCTCTGCGCCCGTCCCGCCCTCGCCCTCGATTCCCCGCAACAGGAGCTCACGGTGGCCGTGTCGCCCGCGCGGAAGACCCTCATGTTCGCCGGATCCACGGGGTTTCTCGTGGGATCGACGGTGGACGCCGTGGTCAACGCCCGGTACCGGGACGCCGTCCGAGAAGCCCTGGGCGAATTCGATCCCGGCGCCGCGTTCCGCGCCCGCGTGGCCGAGCGGCTCGACGCGGCGTTGGAAGGCAAGCTCGAGACGGCCCCGCCGCCCGGGAGCGGTGCGGGCTACGCCAACGAGCGCGAGGCCCGGGCCGCCTACCTCGATTCCCTGGCCCGGGAAGGCTACGACGCCTATCTTGATGTGGACCTGCGGTACGGCCTCTACGGCACCCGGCCCGAACTGGTCCTCGAGGCCGATGCCGCGCTGGTCACCCTGCCCGAGGGACGACGCATCTGGAGCGGCACCGCCTTCGCCGTGCCGCGGGCGGCCCTTGCCAACGACAAGCTCGGCGAGCCGCGGGGCAAGAAGCGGCTCGACGAATCGTCGCCCCAGTTCCGCGTCGACGAGGCCGCCTTCGCCCGATGGACCGCCGACAACGGCGCCCTGCTCCGGGCCCGGTTCGACGAAGGCATTGAGGCGGTCACGGCGGCCCTGCTGGCCGATCTCGGGCTGGAGTCCAGCGCCCTCGGCGAGCTCTACCGGGGCCGGCAGGCCATGCGCGACAAGCGGTTCTCCGATGCGGACGCCCATTTCCGCGAGGCCCTGCGGCTGGACCCGACGCTGCTCGAGGCCCGCAACGCGCAAGCGGTCAACCTGGCCCACGCCGGCCAGGTCGCCGACGCCATCGCCCTGGCGGAGCAGATCACGCGGGAAGCGCCCGAATACGCGCCGGCCTGGTTCAACCTCGCCTGGTGGCATGCCGTAGATCGAAAGGATCCCGATGCCGCCCGGCCCTGCTACGAGGAAGCCGTCCGACTCGGAATGCTTTCCGATCCCGTCATCGAAGAAGCGCTCGCCGAGAATTCCTGACAGCGCCACCGCCTTGTCCGTTCCGGGGCGTCTGCATCAGAGGGGTGTCTCCGGCTACTCGGACGCGGGGATATGGATGCGGGTGACGGAGAGCGGGGGCAAGGCTACCGCTGCACCGTCGGCTCGGCGTCCGGTCCGCTGGGGTTGCGCGTCGGGCGCGGGGGCGGCGAGGGTGACGACGGAGGCGCCTTCGAGGTCGAGGCCGCGCACCGTGGCGTCGACGGCGGTCCGGGGATGGAAATTCACGCAGTAGATCCAGGTCCCCTGACCGTTGCGCAGGGCCACGGCGTCGACGGCCGATCGCGAGCCCAGCGCCGGCGCCGACACCTCGACAGGGTACATCTCGCCGGGCAACCCGGGCCGGTAGAGCTTGAAGAGATCCACCATGCACGTAGCGACGACCTCGGGGCTCTTGTGCTGAAAGATGCCCATGGGGTTGACGAGGTGGTAGAAATTGGCCGACTCCATGTCCGGCGCGCGCCGGACGAACTCGTGAATCATCGAGCCCGCGAAGAGGGCGTGTTGCATGTCGTAGGGCTCGTGGAAGTTGTGGCCGTCGCGGTGCGACGCGTGTCCCCAGAGGTTCCACTCGACAAAGCTGATCCGGGCGGGAAGTTCCCGTTGCCGGCACGCATAGGCCGTGTCGCCGATGGTCTTCCCCAGGGCTGCGACCGCATCGGACAAGGCTGCCATGCGCACTTCCCGCGCCTGAGAGAGGGCTGACGTATCTTCGAGCCCGCCCATGTCGGGGGGCTGAGACGCGTAGGCCTGGAGCGCCACGGCGTCGAAGAGGTCGAGGCCGGCGCAGCCGTCGAGCACGGTGTCACGCCACACAGGGTCGTAGGGATTGCTGACGGCGACGATGCGGGCGCCGGGATAGGCCTCTCGGATGGCGGGGACGTAGGCCTTGAGCGTCTCGACGTACATTTCGGGCGTCATGTGGGCCAGCTCCGCCGACAGGTACGGATGGTTGCCGATCTGGAAATAGGCCGCAGGCGGTTCCAGGCCTTCCTTGCGGTAAGACACCGCGCAGTAGCGGGCCCAGTCGGCCGCCTCCTGGGGCGTGCCGAACCCTACGTTCACGGTGATGTGGGGAACGGTTCCCTGATCCTTGCAGAGCCGGAGGAACTCGTCCGTGCCGAAGTCGTAGTACATGTAGGTCTTGCAGACGGGGTCGTGGAATACGGGCCGCTGTTCCACGCGACCGGTGCCGTGCTTCCAGCGATACGCGGTCGATACCACGCCGCCGGGAAAACGCAGCACGGGGATCTTCAACTCGGCGATACCATCGATCAGCTCCCGGCACAGGAGGGGTTCATCCGCCGGACGCAGGTGGATCTGATCGACCCATACGGCGCCCTGGCCTTGGACGGCGCAGTAGAAGGCCGCTTCGTCGTCGTCGGCGGGACAGGTCAGGGTCGCGGTGTAGCGCACGTAGTGGGCCGCGCGCACCTCGAT
>CAYVOE010000072.1:11172-15190 GCA_964452795.1 uncultured Nitrospiraceae bacterium | reverse complement strand
GGCGTCTTCAAGGACCGCCTCCATGGCCTCGCTGTCGGTCACGAAGTAGGGCGACAGGTAGCCCTTGTCGAACTGCATGCCTTCCACGACGTCCAGCGTGGTGTCGATGCCCTTGGCCTCTTCCACGGTGATGGTGCCGTCGTTGCCCACCTTGGTCATGGCGTCGGCGATGATCTGGCCGATTTCGGCGTCGTTGTTCGCCGAGATGGCCGCCACCTGACGGATGACCTCGTTGTCGTGCTTGACCTGCTTCGACATCTTCTGCAGCGAGTCCACCACCGCCTCAACCGCCTTGTCGATGCCGCGCTTGAGCGCCATGGGGTTCGCACCCGCGGTCACGTTGCGCAGGCCCTCGCGGTAGATGGCCTCCGCCAGCACCGTGGCCGTGGTGGTGCCGTCGCCCGCCACGTCCGAGGTCTTCGACGCGACCTCTTTCACCATCTGGGCGCCCATGTTCTCGTACTTGTCTTCGAGCTCGATCTCCTTGGCGACGGTGACGCCGTCCTTGGTGACCGTGGGAGCGCCCCACTTCTTGTCGAGGACCACGTTGCGGCCCTTCGGACCGAGGGTCGATTTGACGGCCCGGCTCAACTTCGTCACGCCGGCCAGTACGCCGCGCCGCGCGTCCTCGCCGAACTCAAGTTGTTTGGCAGCCATAATTCAGCATTCCTCCTTACTTGGATGCGTTGTCTCGAATCTCCGGAAGCCCGGGGTTACCCTTCGATGACCGCGAGAACGTCGTCTTCCCGCAGGATGAGGTGATCTTCGCCGTCGATCTTCACCTCCGTCCCGGAGTACTTGCCCATCAGGATGCGATCGCCCTTCTTGACCTCGAGGGCGATGCGGGTCCCGTTCTCGTCGAGACGACCCGGGCCCACCTCGATCACGCGCCCTTCCTGGGGCTTCTCCTTCGCCGTGTCGGGAATGATGATTCCGCCCCGGACGGTCTCACTGGGTTCCTCGCGCTTCACAAGGATCCGGTCAGCAAGCGGACGCACTTTCATTGTTTCTACTCCCTTTCCAAATTGGTGTTACGACTGTGCAGAAGCCCTTCCGTGCTCTGCGCCATTTTGACAATCCCCAAACGGGGGCGGCCTCGGCTCGAGAGTCGATCCCGCCCGATTCGTCTGAACAAGAGCAACGATCGTGCCGATTTTGACAATAGCCTTGCAAACCATTTTAAATCAATGATTTACACCTATGAACGGACGAACCTTCCCGACTTTCCGACCGTTGACCTTGCCCATTTGGCAGGGGATCGCGTCCGGACGGCGTGGATCGGCCGCATCAGCCTGCCAAAATGGCATTTTATTAGCACTTATTATAGACGAGTGCTAACCAATTTTGCAAGCCCCCCGCTCCCCCCGGCTGCCCCCGGAAATTCCTCTGCGCGGTATAATTGGTTAGTCAACACAGACAGGACACTGCATCGGCCGCAACGGCCGACCGAGGGCGGGGTATCCGCCTCCGGATGCGCTCCGTCGAGGCGGAATCCCCTGCGATCAGAAAGGAATCCCCCATGCGACGTTACGTTCTCCTTGGGGCGTTGACCCTGGCGCTGACGGCATCGACGGCCGGCCTCACGGGCTGCGAGACCCTGCGCACTCCCGTGGGCGCCGGAGCGGCGACGGGTGCCGCGGCCGGAGCGCTCATCGGCGAAGACGTGGAAAGCGCCGTCATCGGCGGCGCCGTCGGCGGCGCCACCGGATACGTCATCGACAAGGCCAACGACTAGAAGGCCGCTTAACACTCCTTTGGAAGCCGCCCTGTCCCGGGGCGGCTTCTCCTCGTTATACGGCCCGGGGCCTTGATCGAGCGGGAAATGACGGTACAATGGCCCGAGGCCGCGGCGGACGGCCGCCACAACGGATGGGAAGTGCGTTCGAAAGGAGGGCGGCGAATGAATCGGGCACAGGAGAAGCGGGACGAAGGCAGGCTGTCGCGTCGGGGATTCCTGAAGGGCGCGGCGGCATTGGCGGCGGCGCCGGCGGTGGTTCCCGTCTCGGTGTTCGGCGCGGCGGCGCCGAGCGAGCGCATTCACGTGGGCATCATCGGCTGCGGCAACCAGAGCACGCTCGACATCCCGGCCTTCCTGGGCCACGACGACGTGCAGGTCGTGGCCGTGTGCGACGTCAACCGGGCCAGCTACGGATATCGCGACGACAAGCAGTTCCTCGGGCGCGAACCGGCACAGGAGTTGGTCAACCGGCACTACGCGGAGAAGAGCGGCGCGGGTTCCTTCAACGGCTGCGACGCCTACAACGATTTCCGCGAGGTCATCGAGCGGGACGACATCGACGCAGTGGTCATCATCGTGCCGGACCACTGGCACGGATTGATGACGGTGATGGCGGCGCGGGCGGGGAAGGACATCTACTGCGAGAAGCCCCTGTCGCTGTGCGTGGCCGAGGGCCGGGCCATGGCGACGGCGGTGCGCGAACACGGGCGCGTGCTCCAGACGGGCAGCATGTACCGGTCGAGCCCCGCCAACCGCCGGGGCTGCGAGCTGGTCCGCAACGGCTACATCGGCGAAGTGAAGCGGGTGATCTGCCACGTGGCACCCAACAACGCCGTGAGCCCGCCGCCGGGCTGGCAGCCCGACCCTGTGCCGGAAGGTTTCGATTACCCGCTGTGGCTCGGTCCCGCGCCGGAAGCCCCGTACCATCGGGACCGGTGCTTCTACCGGTTCCGGTTCATCCTGGACTATTCGGGCGGGCAGACCACCAATTTCGGGGCCCACTCCATCGACATCGCCCAGTGGGGACTGGGCACCGACGACACGGGCCCCGTCGAGTTCGAGGACATGGGATCGGAGTGGCCCCCGGAGGGTTCCCTGTTCACCGCCCCCACCCGGGTGGCCTTCCGGGCCCGCTACGCCAACGGCGTCGAGCTCATCTGCCGGACCGACGACCCGGGGTTCCGCACCCGATTCGAAGGCACCGAGGGCTGGCTGCAGTACGGCTTCAGCGGCCTCGAGGCCAGTTCGGACGCTATCCGGGACGCCGAGCTGGGACCCGACGCCGTGCGCCTGCCCGTGAGCGTGCCCGGCCACGACGAGGACGTGCGGAGCCGGTACATCCCCGACCACGTCCGGAACTTCCTCGACTGCATCAAGTCGCGCGAGACTCCGGTCAACCCCGTCGAGGTGGGACACCGGACCTCGACCATCTGCCACCTGGGCAACATCACCATGATGCTGAAGCGCCCCCTGCGCTGGGATCCGGAGAAAGAGGAGATCGTAGGCGACGACACGGCCCAGGCAATGCTGTCCCGGCCTCAGCGCAGCCCCTGGCGGTTGTAAGGCCGGAGTCGGCGACTCAGCGGACGATAACGACTTCCTCTTCGAGGCGGATGCCGAACCGTTCCCGAACGGCCTCTTTCGCGAGAGCGATGAGGGCGAGGATGTCCTCGCTCGAGGCGTTGTCCTCGTTCATGATGAAGTTGGCGTGTTTGGGGCTGATGATGGCGCCGCCGCGACGGGTGCCCTTGAGTCCGCAGGCCTCGATGAGCCGGCCCGCGTGTTCGCCCGGCGGGTTCTTGAAGACGCTCCCGCAGCAGTGCCCCTGGGGCTGGGTCTCTTTTCTACGGCGAATATAGTGGTCGTAGATGGCGCGCTGATCCTTTTCGGCGGGCGTGAAGCGGAAGGTGCCTCGGAGGATGAGCCCGCCCGGAGGACAGAAGGTCTGTCCGCGGTAGCTGTAGAGAGAGGGTTCGAGGGCGATGACGCGGAGTCCGTCGTGGGCGACGACCTCCACCGACTCCATGAGCTGGCAGGTGCTGCCGTTGACCGTGCCGGCGTTCATGTAGATGGCGCCGCCGACGGAGCCGGGAATCCCGGTGAGCCCGCCGACGCCGTCGTAGTTGTGGGCCAGCATGACCTCCTGGACGAGGCGGTCGAGGACCACGCCGCACTCCACCCGGTACCGGCGGTCTCCGAGCTCCTCCAGCCGGTCCAGCCGGTGGGTGAGCAGGACCACCCCGTCGAATCCGTCGTCGGAAACCAGGATGTTCGAGCCGC
>CAYVOE010000072.1:0-11162 GCA_964452795.1 uncultured Nitrospiraceae bacterium | reverse complement strand
CGCCGCCCAGGACCATCTTGGGTCCCGGCTGGGCGCGCAGCCATTCGTAGGCCGCCACGGCCTCGTCGAAGGTCCGCGGCGCCAGGGCGAGGCGCGCGGGCCCGCCCACGTTGTACAGCGTCAGCGGCGCCAGGGGATGGTTTTCGATGGCGAAATCGAACGGTATGGTGTCCATGCCCATGGTAATGTTCAACCCCTTCCGTTGGGTTCCCGCGCGAGAGGCCTTGCTCGAACGATTCGGCGGCGATTGTAGCAGGTAGCGGGCGAATTCCGGAAAGGGGAAGCCCGAGCGCGGGGTACGAAAACCGGTCTCAGGGCGTGGATCGGGAGGCGCGCCGCTCGTCGTAGGGCCGACGGGCGGTCTCGTCGTCGATGAACCCGTAATACCGGCCCCGCCAGTAGGCGTCGATGTAGGCGGCCCCGCCGATTTCGCGCCGGGTGTTCTTCTCGAACTGGGGCACGAGATGGGCGCTCTCCCAGGTTTCGCCGAAGTCCCGCGACACGAACAAGCCCGCCGGAGTGCCCGCGAAGACCCAGTCCGTGTTGGCCGGAGCCATCAGGGCACGGCCCACGGGAATGTCGAGGCCCGTTTTCTTCTCCTGCCAGGTGACGCCGCCGTCGGTGCTCTTGAGCACGCCCCGCAGGCCGCCGGAGTAGAGGGTCTGGGGATTCTTGGGATCGATGGCCGGCGGCGCGATCTCGCCGGGGACCATGGCTTCGATGAGGGCCTTGGTGCCGCCCTTCGCATAAAGGTCGTAAATGCTCTTGAGCGAGTTGCTCCACGTGAGCCCGCCGTCGCGGGTCTCTTGAAGCAGGGTGTGAAGCCCGAGGCTGCCGTAGTCCGACATCACCCCCGAAAAGGCCCGATCGGGGTTGGAGGGGTCGGGCACGATCCACGGGTAGTTCCGGGCGTATCGGCCGAATCCGCGCACGCCGCCGGGCTGCCAGGCCTCTTCGTCGAGGCGGCGCGTGAAGAGGTTGCCGTCGAGGACGGCGTAGATCCGTCCGGGATGGCCCGGCGCCAGGGCCGTCACGAAGGACGCATCGTCGACGGGCGGCAGGTTGCCGGTCAGTTCGTCCCACGATTCGCCCAGGAATTCCTCACCAAAATCGCGGCTTCGGTAGACGCCGCGGTCGGTGGCGGCGTAAAGGACGAAGGGGTTCTCGGGGTCGAACCGGATATCGCGGGGCCGGCCCTCGCCCGGGATGGGAAGCCGTTCCCATCGGTAGCCGGCCGTGGTGCTCTTGTAGAACCCGTCGTCGCAGGCCACGGCGAGGATACGGACCTTGTGGGCCACGGCAAGGGCCCGCACGGGACTGGGCAGCTTGTCGTCGATGGGACGCCAGCCCGCCGCCGTGGCGCCGCCGTCGCGGGACTGGTAGAGGTCGCCCCGCTCGTCGAAGGCGTAGAGCACCACGGGGTCTTCCGCGGGCACGGCCACGCCGAGGACGGTTCGGGCCAGCCAGCCGTCGGCCTGAAGGAGGCTGCCCTTCCAGATGTATTCGTTGTCCCACGCGGCCTGATGCATGGGATAGGGCGGCTTCCGGTCGGGATGGAGGCTGTTCATGCGGGGTCGGAGGGTCATGTCGGTAGGCCAGGTCTGGAGCGAATACAGGGCCTCGCGCAGGGCCTTCTCGCGATCGGGAAACTCGGGCGTCAGGGCCGCGTAGATGTAGGTGAAAAGGGTCTGGGCGTCGTTCTTGTGGTTCGCCCAAAGGCCGTCGAGAACGGCGCGGTAGCCGGCGAGCAGCTCCGGATCCGTCTCGAGACGGAACAGGTTCTCGAGGTGGCAGAACACGTGCTCGGCGTCGTCGAAATCCTTCGACGTGCGGAACTCTTCGAGCCCCCTCACGCCGTACTGGGCCACGAGCTGGTCGTAGGCCTTTCGGTACTTGTCGTGGCCCGTGGCGTGGTGGGCCACCTTGAGTCCCGCGATGGCCATCATGATGCGCGTGTTCAGGGTTTTCCCGTCCGTCAGGCCGAGAATGGGCACGGGACGGCCGTCGTCCTCGTAGTCGCGGATTTGGTAATCGTTGTCGAGCCAGTAGCTTACGAGGGCGTCGATGGCCTCGCGGCACCGATCCTTCTGCGGACCCTCGGCGGCCAGGTCGTAATACTGGCCCAGGCCGTGGATCGCGTCGCTGTAGTTGTGGTGGCTGGGGTCGCCGCGCCACCGCAGGTCGCTGTACTCGCCTGCGCCCTGGTGCCATTCGTCTTTGGTCGGGTCGCCCCAGCGTTCCTCGTAGGATTCGCCGTGGCCCAGGGCATAGCCCCGCGCCTGGAGGCCCCGAACGCCCGTCACCAACTGGCAGCGGTAGACGGCTTCGAACAGCTCGTCCGCCCGGCGCCGGGCCGCTTCCACCTCCTCGGCGGGCGCACCGCTCTTCTTAAGGAAGGCATAGCGGTAGGATGCGCCGGCGAGGTAGTTCGAGGTCCAGCAGACCGAATGGGCGATGTTCCCGATGCCCAGGGTGGTGTTGTCGACGGGGCGGCCGTCCAGGGGCACCTCGACTTGAGACGGGTAGAGGCCCAGGATGTTGTGGCGCTCCACGATGTTTCGTTCGAGGATTTTCTCTTTTTCGTCGAGCGGCTGCTTCCACGAATCGTCGTCCGCCGCGCCCATGCATAAACCGGCCAGCATCAACAACAGGATCCGCATCGCCTGTGACCTCCTCTACGCCGGGTCCGATGACGCCCCTGGCCCGCACCCCTCGGTTGGACCTGCCCGGCCGGCCCGTGGTTTCCCCTTTGAGCACGACAAGGGCGAAAAACGTGAAAAGGCCGCGCCCGCTGGGGTGCGGACGCGGCCCGAATGGGTTTCGGAACGAGGCGCGGCTTAGAGCGAGTCGAAGACGCGCTGAATGCCCGTGCCTTCCTGCAGGGTCAGTTCGCGCTGTGCCAGGGCGTTGATCTTCTCTTCGTATCCGGGCACGCGGGCGGCGATGATTTCCTGCTCGATCTGCTTCTCCACGGCGGGCGGCAGGAACTGGCGGAAGTTGTACTGGGCCGGCTGGCTGCCGGGCACCTTCTCGTACACGCCCACGGCGGTCCCGTCGATGGTGCGGAAGTACACGCTCCACTTGCCGTTCATGAGGGCCTCGGCCCACTTCTGCTCGGTCACGCCGAAGCGATCCTTCACGGGGATCCGGGCGAAGAAGTACTCGCGGGAGCCGGCGATGTCCATCTCGCGCTGGTACATGTCCTGATACCGGGCCATGAGCTCGGGCGTCACCGCCGGGGCCTGCTGGACCTGCTGCTTGAGGGCGCGCACGTCGGCGAGGCGCTGCTCGTGGGAATACTTCGCCGGGGTCAGGGCGCTGCTCTCCTGGATGGCGACCTCGAGCTCGCTGATGTCGCTGAGGAGCTGGGCCTTGATCTGGGAAGCGTGGCGCGCGGCCTGTTCGAGGGAGCCCACCTGGGCCTGGAGACGGGCGGTCTCGGCGGCGAGGCCGTCGGCCCGGGCCCGCTCGATGGCGGTGAGGTTGACGAGCTCGTCGTACTCGCGCTGGGCGTCGGCGTACTCCTGGTTCTTACGGGCCACGTCGGCCTCGACCAGGGATAGGTCGTTGCGGAGGCTGGCCAGGCGCGTCTCGCCTTCCTGGATCTCGGCGTTGAGGGCGTTGCGCTCGGCGATGAGCCGGTCGATCTCGTCCTGGTTCAGGGGAGGGCCGGCCTCTCCGCCCTGAGACTGGGCGGTGAGTTCGCGGATCTGCGCTTCCTGCCGCTGAATGACGGCCTGATTGTTCTGGGCCTGCGTCTCGAGCTCGGCGATGCGGCCGGCCGCGGGGAACACGGGCACCTTGTCGGCGAGGAACCAGGCGCCGGCGGCCAGACCGATGAGCAGGGCGATAAGCCCCACGACGATGGCGGTACCGGCACCGCCGCCGCCGCTGTCGCGCGCCGCCACCGGAGGCGTCGCCATGGGCGGAGCCGGCGGAATGCGGCCGGGAATGCCCGTATCCGGAGAGAAATCCGGGATCGGCGTGCCGCCGCGGGTGCCGCTGCCAAATGCGTCTGGGTCAAAACCCGAGCTGCGTTCGCCGAACATCGGTGTCTCCATCGCCTGAGTGGGGGCCGAAGTATCCGGCGTACGGTCGAAACTTCCGCCGGGACCAAATGCGCTGTCAAACATGGGAGTCTCGAGGTCGGAATCCGGTCCCGGTCCGATCTCAGGCGTCTCCGGAGAAAAATCGCTGTCGGTGGTCAGATCCTGGAAAGAGGTGCCGGCCCCGCTGCGCGGCGTGGGCTGGGGCGTGTCGAGCCCCGAATCGGAGATGGGAGTATCGAAGGCGCTCTTGTCTTCGAATCCCGGAGGGGAGGGGCGCACGTTGCCGCCCGTGGGACGAGGATCCTCCACGCGGATCTCGTCGAGCGGCGGCAATCCGCTGTCGAAGCGGGCGCCGCTGCCGCTGCTGCTTTCCGATTCGAAGTCGCTCAGCGGAGGCAGGTTGCCCAGGCCGCTGTCGTCTCCGGTGGCGTCCGCGTCTGACCCTCGAGACGGACGGGGCTGGACGTCGTCGGACAGGAAGTCGCCGAACTCGTCTTCCGGCTTGCCGGTACTGCCTCGTTGCTTTTCGTCGGCCATTAGACCTACCTCCCTAGATCTGTGGGTATACGATCTATGCTTGTCATTGCTCGAGCGACCTGGCCCATGAACCCGGCACGAGCAAGCTCCCGCTTCGGCCTGTAAATCGCTGCCGGCATGATACCTTCCGCCATCGCCGCAGGCCCGCTTTCGCAGGCAGTAAAGCGATTCTATCACGGGTCACAACCCGTGTCAAGAAAACTCCTTACAACTTTCGTCCGCCCTCTGAGGCGCCAAAGAAAGGGGGTCTTTCACGGCTCCCCCTCGGGCCGGGGCGCCGTCGGTCAGGGCACCACCACGCCTAAGGTCAGCAGCAGATTGGCGTAAAGCCGCTGTTCGCCGGTGACGATCTGCAGGCACGTGTCGGGGCCGCTGGCTTCCTCGTAGAATTCGAAGCGGCTGAATTTGGCCAGGGTCACATCCGGCATCAAACTGCGGAATTCCTGGAAAATTGCGGGTTCGGGGCCCTCGTCCGGCATCATCACCGCCGCATCCTCCACGTTGATGGCCGTGAGCAGGATATCGAGCACCTCGGTGACCGTGGGCTTGGACGGAGCCAGGTTCAGATAAACCAGGGTGGCGTTGGGGCCCAGGCGGGTGCTGGCCGGATAATTGGCGTCGGTGATCAGCACCTTGGACCCGTGGCCCGCCGAAGCCAGGGCCTCGATGATGTCCGGATGTGTCAGGCGTTGCTTGAGCATCGTTTCCTCCGTATCGACTGAATCCCGGTCCCCCGCGCCTACAGGACCGCCATGCGTGCCCCGGATTCGAGGGCGACGCGGATCTCATCGGCGAGATCGGGTCGTCCCTGTTGGGCCCGGCCGAAGAGGCCCACCGCGCCCGGCAGGTCGCCCCGCAACAGGGCGATCCGGCCCAGGCCGTAGGCCGCGGAGCCGATCAGCGGCAGCCGCTCCTCGCTGGGTTCGGCCTGGAGCACCGCCAGGTAGTGCTGGGCGGCCGCGTCGTACAGGCGCTGGCGGAAATAGACGTCTCCCGCGGACACGCGGGCCTCGAGGGCCATGTCGGAAGGCGGCTCGCCGATGAGGGCGACCACCCGCTCGTAGTGGCGGCGCGCGCCGACGGGGTTGTTCTTCACCACCTCGTCGTAGGTGACGGCGAGATTGTAATGGACCCGGATGGAATTCGGGTTCTCGCGCAGGGTGGCTCGGAACAGGCTGACGTTGTCTTTCCAGTCGCGGTTGCGGTCCAGCGTGAGCCCCAGGAACAAGAGGAACACGGCGTATACGGCCACGGCCGCCGCGCGCCGACCGGAATCGGACCGGCGAAGCGGCTCGGCCACCAATTCAACCATCGCCCAGAGGAATCCCGCCAGGGGGACGTAGAGCCAGTGCTCGGCCATGGGCGCGTTGATGGGAATGAACCCGGAGATGGGGAACCAGGTGATGAGGAACCACGCCATGCCCAGGGCCACGCGACGCCGGCCGGTGCGCAGGCCGTAGATCGCCAGGGCCACGCATCCCGCCATGAGGACGTAGCCCACCAGGGCCGCCCATCCCGGCACGCCGTCCAGGGTGCGCTCCATGTGCAGGCCCGTGGGCAGGAAGATCAGGCGGATGTAAAGGGCGAAGGCCTGGCCCGCGTCGACGAGCCGGGCGCCGAAACCCGGCGCGGTGCTATCGCCGCCGGAGCCGAAGTGCAGCACGGTGAGCCGCAGCAAGCCGTAGATCACCACGATCACGGCTGTCACGGCCACGGGCAGCATCCGACGCAGGTACACGTCGCGCCGCGGCGCTTCCGATTCCTCCGATGAATCTTCCGGCATGGGCCGAAGCAGCATCACGGCCAGCAGCAGGAAGGGGAATATGGCGGCCGATTCCTTGCTGAGGAGGGCCAGGATGAAGAACAGGCCCGCCAGGACCGTCCCGATGAGCCGGCGCCGGGAATCGCCCTGCACCAGGGCGCACAGCAGCGCCGCGAACATGAAGGCGGCCGCCATCGAGTCGGCGCGCCCGCTCACGTAGGCCACCGCCTCCGTGTGAAGGGGGTGGACCGCATAAAGGAGGGCCGTCGCGAAGGCGACGATGCGGGGCGCGTCGAGCCGCACCATCACGGCGCAGAGCAGGATAGACGCGGCCACGTGCCACAAGACGCTGGTCAGGTGAAACAGGAAGGGGTCCACGTCCATCGGGGCGGCCTCGGGATTGGCCCCACGGGCGAGGGCGTAGTCGATCATGAACGACACCGACACCAGAGGCCGGTAGAAATTGCCCTCGCCTCGGCCGAAAGCGTGCTGGTCTTCCCGGAACAACTGGAAGATCTTGGAAGGATCCTGCACGTGCCGGTGCTGGAGGACCGACGACACGTCGTCCCACACGAAGTCCGCGGTCAGGGCGTTGGCATACGCCACCAGCCCCGCCGCCAGCAGGGCCAAACCCGCCAGGACGCTAAAGCGTCTGTGCGATAGGGCAAGGCTCATCGAGAGTTACGGAGCTCGTAGGTCTTCCCGTCTTCGTTGTCGACAATGCGGACGCCCTGGTTCCGTCCGATGATCTGCTTGAGGCGCAAGCGGCCGTTGGCGAAGTCTTCGCCCTCCCGCACGGGAACGGACTGTTCGAAGGCCCGCGTGTCGGGATAGTAGACGTTGATGAGGACGGTGGTGACGCCCTTCTGCTCGTCGGTGATGAACGACGGATTGCCCACGGGGCGGGGCCGGCTCAGCTCGATCTGCACCTTCTCGTTGATCCGGGCCAGCTTGGGGCTGGTGGGCTCGAAGACGGCCCACGCGGCGGTGAGGTCGTCGACGGCGGTCCACACGTCGTTGCGGATGGCCTCGTCGACCCGGGCCTCGATCTCGCGAACCACGTTGCTGCGGGCCGTGGCGAGATGCTCTTTGCCCTGGAACTTCTGGAGGGTCTGGCGTACCTGGGCGAGGGCCTGTTCGCGCACCTCGACGGGGGGATCCCCGCCCGACTGAACGATGGCGTCCTGGAGCGGCTTGAGGCTGTTCAGGAGTTCGCCGCTGATCTCGGCGGCGGTGGGTTCGGGCGGAGGCGGCGGCGCGTTGGGGTCGGGCTGGTTTTCCTCTTCCCCTCCGCCGCATGCGACCAACACCATCATCGCCAGAACCGTCAACCAAGCCAATCGCTTCATGGAACCTCCCTCGGCGTGTAGATAGCGCCCCCTGGCGCCGGCCCTGGGGGCCGCACTCCCGAGCCTCGGCCCGAAGGTCGGTTTCCTTCGGGAGCCCTACCCAGCGGAATCGTCCGATACTAACAATCCCCACCCCGGGGTTCAAGCGATTCCGGCCGCCCCCGGCGCGGGCACTTTGCCTATAGATTAGTACCATATCCCGGACCGAGAAGGTATAATCCCTTCGTCCTTTTTGTCCAAGGCTCTGCCCACCGGGAGGGAGTTGCGTATCGTGAGCAGGATTTTGCTGGTCGACGACGACATCGATCTGGCCGAACTGGTCAAAACCAAGCTCGTTTCGGAAGGGCACCAGGTGGAGGTGTACCACTCCGGCCAGGGGGCCTTCGAGATGGCCAAGCGGATCAAGCCCGACATCGCCATCCTCGACATCATGCTTCCCGAGGTGACGGGCTACCAGATTTGCCGCCGCATCCGCAAGGACCCCGAGATCTACCGCACCGCGATCCTGATCCTCACGGCCCTGGGCGAAGAGCCCGAAGTGATGCACGGTCTCGAACAGGGCGCCGACGACTACCTCGCCAAACCGTTCAAGCTCGAAGTCCTCACCGAGAAGCTCGCCGGTCTCGCGGGCCTGCTCGAATCGATCCAGCGGCGCCATCCCCTTTCCGGGCTCCCGGGCACCGACGCCATCAAGCGCGAGATCAACCACCGCCTGGCCCGAGGCATGCCCATCGCGGCGTGCTACATCGACATCGTCGGCTTCAAGCCCTACGTGGCCGTACACGGCTCGGAAGGCCAGAAACGGGTCATGCAGTACATGAGCCGCATGCTCTCGCAACTGACCCGCAACATCGGCGTCTACGAGTGTTTCATCTCCCACATGGGCGGCGAGCACTTCGTGGTGCTGCTCAACCTCGACGACTACGAGCGGTTCTGCAACGCCCTGATGCAGGCCTTCGACTCGAGCGTCAAGGAGCTCTACACGGCCCAGGAACAGCAGCAGGGGTACATCGTGGCCGTGGACAAGCGCGGCCGCGAGGGACGTTACCCCTTCATGGCCCTGGCCATCGGCGTCGCCCACACCCAGTTCCGCCATTTCAAGAGCTCGAAGAAAATGTTCGAGGTGCTGGCTCAGACGCGCCAGATGGCCCAACCCAGCGACGGCAAGAGCGCGGTCTTCGTCGACCGTCGCCGCACCGATCGCTGAAATCCGCCGTGGGCGGAAGCGGGTCGGTTCGCGGGTTCGTCGTGCCCGCGGTCGTTCTCGGACTGGGATTGGTCCTTGCCGCGTGCACCGCGCCCCTCGACGAGGCCGAACTGGCGCGGCGGGCCGCCTCGAGCCGGCCTACCTGGGCCAGCTACCAGGAAGACATCAAAGGCCAGATCGGCGCCCGACCCGTGGCCGAATGGTCGGCCACCCTCGAAGAAGTCCGCGCCGGAACGGACGGCATTCGCCTGACCTTCCGCCTCGAGGGCCCCTGGGCCGATCGCGAGGCGGTCCTGCCCGTGATGCTCCGGGACGATCTCGCCGACGCCCGGCTCCCCGCGTCGACCCTGCGCGAGGGCCCGCGCGTGACGTACCTCTTCGCGTCGGCCGCCACCGTGGGCCCGCCGCCCGCCTGGGTCGAAATTCGCTATCCCCGCCACGAACGCCGGATCATGCTGTCGAGCACCGGCACGTGGCGCGCCTCCGATTGACGGTGCCGCCCGGACGGGCGCCGACTACGAATCGGTTGTCTTGAAGGCGCGGGGCGGCTTAATCTATGGGCGTCTCGTTTGGCCATGGCCCAGGGAACCGGGAAAGGACACGTAATGACTAAGGCAGTTCCGAGCGGGGAATCGATTACGAAAGCATACGAAGGGGCGCGGGACCGATACGCCGCCCTCGGCGTGGACACGAACAAGGCTCTCGAGCGCCTGGGCAAGATCGCGGTATCGCTGCACTGCTGGCAGGGCGACGACGTGGGCGGGTTCGAGAACGACGAAGGGCTCACGGGCGGCGGCATTCAGGCCACGGGCAACTATCCGGGCAAGGCGCGCACGGCCGATGAGCTGCGGGCGGACCTCGACCGGGCCCTGACCCTCATCCCCGGCAAGCACCGTCTCAACCTCCACGCCATGTACGCCGAGACCGACGGGAAGAAGGTCGATCGGGACGAGCTCGAGCCGGAGCATTTCGCGCGTTGGGGCGAATGGGCCAAGGACCGGGGCCTGGGCGTGGACTTCAACCCCAGCCTGTTCAGCCATCCCAAGGCCGACAGCGGGTTCACCCTGTCGAGCTACGACCCGGCCATCCGGCGGTTCTGGGTGGACCACTGCATCGCCAGCCGCCGCATCGGCGCGTGGTTCGGCCGCGAATTGGGCACCCCCTGCGTCACCAACATCTGGATCCCCGACGGGCTCAAGGACATTCCGGTCGATCGCCGGAAGCCGCGCGAACACCTGCGCGACTCCCTCGACGAGATCTTCGCCGCCGACGTGGATCGAAAGCACAACCTGGACGCCGTCGAATCCAAGCTCTTCGGCATCGGCTCGGAGAGCTACGTGGTGGGCTCCCACGAGTTCTACCTGGGCTACGCCGCCACCCACAAGGGCCTGCTCCTGTGCCTCGATGCCGGCCATTTCCACCCCACCGAGAGCATCGCCGACAAGATCAGCTCGAGCCTGCTCTTCGTCGATGAATTGCTGCTCCACGTAAGCCGCGGCGTGCGGTGGGACAGCGACCACGTGGTCATCCTGTCCGACGACCTGCGGTCCATCGCCGAAGAGATCGTGCGCAACGACTACCTGGACCGGGTACACATCGGGCTGGACTTCTTCGACGCCAGCATCAACCGCGTCGCCGCGTGGGTCATCGGCACGCGCAACATGATCCGGGCCCTGCTCCTGGCGCTGCTCGAGCCCACCGCCAAGCTGCGGGACATGGAGGTCCAGGGCGACTACACCGGCCGCCTCGCCCTGCTCGAAGAGCTGAAGGGCCTGCCCTGGGGCGCCGTCTGGGACTACTACTGCCACCAGAACGACGTGCCCGTGGGCTATGCCTGGATGGACGAGGTGCGGGCCTACGAGGAGGGCGTCCTCGCCGCCCGCGCCTGATTCGAGATCTCGGGGCCGGCCCCGGGCACGTCCCGCGGCCGGCCTTTTCTTATCTCTCCCGCGGGAACCGGTTCTCCGGGCGTGCCGGGAAACGCCCGTCCTACGGACGATCGCCGGATTGTTTCAACAACCCCTCGAGCAGCTCCTCCGACACCCGGAACACGGTCCCGTGCCTCGCGCCGGCGGGGAACTTCACGCGGTCCGAAATGTCCTCCCAATCTTCCAGATCGGCCGAGGCCACCGCGCCGTAGGCGTTTTCGGTGTATTTGTCGAAGTAAACCACCCACCGCCCGTTCGCGCGAATCGCCGTCGGCCCTTCGGCCCAGTAATCCCCCGTAATGGGCGGGGACGCCGGGCCGTACGGGCCCG
>CAYVOE010000071.1:0-15217 GCA_964452795.1 uncultured Nitrospiraceae bacterium | reverse complement strand
TGCCGAACCTCTACTACGACCTCACCATGGTCAACAATTGGGAGGTGATGGAGTACGCCTTCCGGGAGCTCGCGCCCGAGAAGATCCTTTACGGCACGGATATTCCCATCGCCCTCGCGCCGGGGAAATCCGTCGAGATCAACGACCAGTACACCTACGTGACGCCCAAGCCCTGGAGCCTGTCCATCTCCGACGATCACGGCAGGCTCGTCTTCACCTCATTTCTGTACGAAGAGCTGCGGGCCATCCGGAAGGCCGTGGAACGCCTGGGCCTGGGACGAAGCTTCATCGAGGGACTGTTCTACGACAACGGCGCACGCCTCCTGCAAGAGGTCATGGTCTCCCGCCCCTCATCCGTAGCCAGGCTCACGGAGCCCTCGCCCTAACTGCGAGCGCCGTCTATCGTGTGGTATGTCCGCTCAGGGCGAGGTCGGCTCCAGCTCGAGGATGATGGCCGTATAGGTCTCCAGCTCCGGTAGGACCACTTGGGTGGCGCCGTTCGCTTCTTCCAGAGTGACTTCGGTCTCGAAACCGTCCACGTCCGGAGAGATCGCCTTGGCGGACTTCACTTTCCGGTCCGGGGGGAGGCTCACGGTCACCCGCAGGTTCTCGTCCTTCGTAAGCTGTTTGCCGTCGGGATAGGTGTTGTAGTTGACGGCGTGGATCAGTATTCGCTCGTTCTGGCGCTGGGGGATGATGGCCGTCGTGGAGCGCGCCTGAACGTCCAGGGGCAGAATGCCCTCGGTCAGCCAGTCCAAAGCGGCCTTGAAACCGGCGGGAGGCGCGCCCGGCGGGGTCAGGTCCGTCGACTTCGCCAGGTCGCGGGGATAGGTCTCCACGTGCGTCTTTTCCGGGTACTCCGGATCGTAGACAAAGCGGCCCGTACCCAGTTCGACGCGCTCGCCGGCGCCGGGTTCCCGACCGGTCAATTCCGTCAGCCAGGCGCGGCCGCGGTCGTCCAAGTCGGGATTGAACTTGCCGGTGTTGTGCGTGGCCAGCACGCGCCCGCCCTGCTCGATGTACCGGCGCAGCGCGGAGATCCATTCCTCCTCCATCACCGCGAGGTCGGGAAGAATGACGGCCTTGTATCGCTGCAGCGCCTCCGGCGTGAAGTCCCGCTCCGCCAGGAGGTAATCGTAGGGGATATGAAGGTCTTGCAGGAGCCATCCCATCCAATAGGCCGGCTTGACCCCTGCGGAATTCTCGTAATAGTCCCTCGATCGGATGGAAGTCATCACGGCGACCGTGGCCAGGCTCTCCCGATCAACGTAATAGTCTTCGAACTGCTGAAGGAACTTGAAGAAGCGGTTGTTGATGTCAGCGAAGGTCGGGTTCTGCAGCACGCCGCCGGCGGCATAGGCCTCGGCGAAGGCGATGCGGTGCTGGATCTCGTTGCGAGCCGGGTTATCGTTCTGCACCAGGATGACCGGTCGCTCGCCGGCGGCCATTCGGCCGAGGAAATACGACGGCAGAAGGCTGTAGGGCGCGGTCCCGTGACCCCATTCCTCCCAATGCGCCGCGTCGTACAGCTTGGAGATGGCCGTGAGATGGAGGCTCACGGACACGATGCCGTCCGGCATGGCGGCCGAGTTGTGGAGGAACAGCAGCTCGGGGTTCACGGCCTTCGCGGCCTCGCGCATCTTCCTAAAATTTCGCTCCCAGATATCGTAGCGCCAGCGAAGGTGTTCGCGGTTTACGGCCTGGGTGAAGTCGTTGCCTGTCTGCGGCGTGGGTTGCGCCGTATCCTGCGGGAGTCCCCTTTCGCGCACGAGTGCGTCCCAGCCCTTCCGGCAGTGCTCGCAGTGGCAATAGAGAACGGCCGGGTCCGCATAGCCGCCCACGTCGTACCATATGCCATCAAACCCGGCGTTCACATAGGCGAGCGTGTTGGCCTCCAACAGCGCCATCCAGTCCGGATTGTTGTAGCAACCGGTCATGACGTCGGTGCCGTAGGAGCCGCCGAGCATCATCTGCGGCTTTCCTTCCGCATCGCGGGCGTAGTAGCGTTCCGGGTCCAGGCCGTACTCGGTGAACTTCGCGAGGAAGAAGCCTGTGCTGCTGATCGAGCCCCACACCCGAAGGCCCTGTCCGTGAAGGCGCTCCACATCCCCCTGCCATTGCTTCTCTATCCACTCCTCCGTCAGGGGCAACGGATTGAGGCCCCCACCCTTTTCCCCGGCCATCGGGAAGGTGTGGAGCGTGTTGATGTCGAACTTCTTGATGCGCTCGAAATCGGCGATGGGACCGCTCGGCCACAGCAGCACGTTGCGCATGAGGCGCGGCTGAGGGGGACGGGCCGTAGCCTCGTCCGATTCTCCGCGGGCGGACAGGCCCAGAACGCCGATAAGGACGGCGAGCCCGGCAACTTTCGCGGGCAGAGAAATGGTGCAAGATCGGCGGTGCTGTGGAAGACCCGGCTCCAGGCCCCGCCCGGTCTTCTGCATTGGAAACGCGTTCATGAGCCCAGTCACGATAGTCTGCCTCCTCGTATGGTAGTTCGTTCCGCGGGATGTACTATAAACCCTCGCCAACCTCGAATCACGATTCGCCTGCGCTCATGCCGGCTGACGCGCCACGACACCGTCGTCGGTCGTGGACCGCGTTCAACGGGCTGCTGCAACGCCCCACGGTCGCCAGCGTAATCATCGGAGCCCGGAACGAAGAGCAGCTTCGACAGAATCGGGGCGCCGTAGGCTGGAACGTTACGGATGCCCAGATGAATCGCTTGAACGAAGCCCGCAACACGGGCCCCGCCTACCCCTACTGGCACGAACAGGGATTCCCGGAACGCATCCCCACCCCCGAAGCCGCGCAATAACCCGAAATCGGCACACCCCCACCCACGCCACTTCGGCACCCCGCCGCAAATCCCGCCGACCTTCCGGCAACTTGCCCATGACCGGACTACCCATGGGAAGTTCCGTGCCGCGCGGGGAGGCTACTTCCCGCTGCTTGTGAGGGTGGGGTGGGGGCGTTGGAGGAGGGGCGAGGGGCGGTGTCTCGTCGGCAGTGGGGGCATTTGCGTTCTGCGTGGTGGAGGGCGTGGCGGTTCGACTCGATCTTGACGGCAAGGACGCTGGCGCAGGCAGCCCATCCCAGGAGCAGGGAGCCGCCGAGGCCGAGGGAGTCGTGGGTGAAGTGGCTGACCATCATGAGGGGCAGAATGATCAGAATGATCGTCGGAATCTGGTCGGACACGGTGTACAGGCTCTTGCGGGCCTCATAGGCGCCGATGACCCCCACCATGGGAAAGGCGGTCATGAATCCCTGCAGGAAGGATTTCGCCAGGACGAGTCCTATCACCACGGCCACGATGAGGGGCAGCTTGACGTAGAGGGGCAGGGGGCTGCGGTGGGCGGCCTCGTCGCGCGGGACGGTGCGCGAGAGGAGGACCAGGGCGAAGAGAAAGGCCGCCGCGGCCATCACCAGGAAGGCGGTCCGGCCCGAAGAGATCCACGGCGCCAGGAGCGCTCCGATGGCGGAGTACATGGCCGCCGATATCACGATGGCCGCCACGATGGGTACGCGCCAGTCGTAGTACAACACGCGGGTGGCCGCGGTGAAGACGTACAGGAGAAACAGGGCCGCCACGTTGCTCGCGTCCACGGGCCGCCCCAGGGCCATTACCGACAGGCTGAAGGGGATGGGCAGCGAGAACACCACGGCCTTCCACTGGGGTCGGGAGAGGTAGGCCATGCACGTGGCCTGCAGCGACACGGCGGCGATGAGGACGATATCCCAGAAACCGAACATGCTCTTTCTGAATCCTTCCGCCGATCCGGGGAGATACGCCGCACCTTAATATTCCTGCCGCGGTCGGACTTTCTCGCCTTCCTTGCGATGACCCGAACGCATGGGGACGGCGAAAAGGGGACTCGAGCGGGACCGGAGGCGGAACGAAAGTCCTGTCTCCATGGGCCCGGCGGCTCAGGTCGTCCGCGACTCGTCGTGTCGCGGCGCCGCGCCCGGGCAAAGGTACGGCCGCGCGGCGTCGAAGCCTATCACAGCGCCTCCCAATTCCACCACAATCTTTTCCAGCGTATCCCACAGATAGTGGGCCACGGGGTTGCCGAAGGACAGGCGGAACACGGGGCAGCCGTCGACCGTCTCGTGGATCGCCCACACCACGACCGATGCCGCCTGGGTCATGATCAGCTTCCGCTCGCCCTTCACGAAGGGGTACGAGCACACCTGCCGCAGCACAGCGCCCGCCCGGGCCCCCGTTATCAGCACGCCGCCGTCTTCCCGTGGATAGACCGCATAGGCATCGTCGCGGGCCTCGAGCAAGGCGGCGGCCCAGCGCCCGTCATCGGTTCGGTCTTCCACGAAAAGCTCGCGGGCGCCCGAGCGCGCCACCAGGACGTCCGGCGTCCCTTCGGCCACGGCCAGGACCCGGTCCGGCACCGGCAGGGGAAACCCTTCTACGTCGCGCGGATCCTTCTGAAACCGGACGCTGAGCCGCTGGAAAGCCGAGGTGTTGCAGAGGGCCAGGTCGCGTACGCACTCGGCCTCTTGGCCCGGCTCTCCGAAGTGTCGCGCCACTCGGCACGATTGCACGGTACCCCAGAACGTTCCGGAGGGCGGCGCCGCGAAGATGGAGCCGTGCCGCACCGGCGTCGCGAAGCGATGGGGGGGAGGGGAGACGGCGGCGACGACTTCCTTCTGGCGTGTCCCTTCCGGGTCGTAGAAAGGCGGATCCGTCACCTGCGCCTCGGCCACGGTCCCATCGTTGAGCTTGAGCCGCAGTACGGCCCCGGGTTCGCCGCGAGACGCCTCCACGAGGGCCAGCCCGACGCAGCGGTTGCGCGCGGGACTGAATCCGATGCTGGTGACCCGCCCCACGAGTGCGCCACCGTCGAGTATAAGGTTGCCTTCGTGGGGCACCGGGCCGTTGTACGCTTCAGGCAGGAGGAACCCCACGCTGCGCCGCCGCTTGGAACTGTTCTGAAGGATACGGAGCGACCGCCGGCCCACAAAGTAGGGCTTGTCCATCTTGATCGCCCAGGAGACGTCGAACTCGAAGGGATCGGAGATGGAGTCGCTGTCCTGACCCACGATGAAGTGGCCCTTCTCGAGGCGGAGGAGGCGCTGAGCCTCGATTCCGAAGGGGCGCAGTCCCCGGGTCGTGCCCGCCTCGAAGAGGGTCTCCCACAGGTGCAGGCCGAAGCCGGCCGGGAGGTGAATTTCGTAGCCCAGCTCACCTACAAATCCCACGCGCAACACCCGGGCCGGCACGCCCGCCACGCGACCCTCGCGATAACCGAGGTAGGGGAAAGATTCAGGCCGGAGGTCGATGTCGGTCAAGGGGGCAAGCACGGCGGCCGATTGCGGACCGGCGAGATTGACGCCCGTATACGCGCCCGTGAGGTTGACGAGCGTGACCTGCATTCCCCAGCGAAGGGCCCATCGTTGGAACTCGCGGTAAATCGTGTCGGCGCCGGCGGTGGGGGCGCTCAGGTAGAACCGGTCCGCCTCGGCGCGCGCCACGACGCCGTCGCTCGTCACCACGCCCGCCTCGTTGCAAGTGATGCCGTATCGGGTCATGCCCACGCGGAGCCGCGCGAAGGACCCCGTATAGACACGCTCGAGAAACGCCGCGGCGTCGGGTCCGCGTACTTCGATCTTGCCCAACGTGCCCACGTCGACGAGTCCCACGGCCTCCCGCACGGCTCGGGCTTCCTCATGTATCGCCTCCTGGCGCGTGCGGTCCGCCACGCGGTAATACTCCGGACGCAGCCAGTTGCCGGCGTAGAGGAACACGGCGCCGTGTCGTTCGTGCCATTCGTGCAGGGGTGTGCGGCGTACCGGATGGAGCGACCGACCCGCCAGAAGCTTCAACGCTACCGGCGTGGTGAAGGGGCGCGCCGTGGTGAGCGCCGATTCTTCCCGACGCAGGCGACCGAGCCGGTCGAGGATGCGGAGCGACAGGAGGTTGGCGTGCTTGCCCTGGCTTGGGCCCATGCCCACGGTGCTGTACCGCTTCAACAGCTCCGGGTTGTCGTAGCCTTCCTGGATCGCGTGCTCGAAGTCCTTGAGCTGAAGGTCCTCGTCGAGATCCACGAAGTTCCGGCCCTTGGGGTGGGCGAAAACCGCCCACGGATGGCTGCGCCTCTCCCGTTCCGGCGGCGCCGTCGCGCCGTTGATGGAATCGAAGCCCGCCTGTCGGGCCGCCGCCGCGCCCGCCCGCTCGCCGTCGCGGATGCGGGCGTCGAGGCCGTAGACTCCGTTGAGACGGCCCGCAACCTCGTACCCCGGAGGAAGCCGGTCGGGCACGAACTGCTCCAGCCCGCGCGCGTAGGCCATGCGTCCGCCCGCCTGCCGAAGCAAGCCGTCCGCCGGCGTCCAGCCCACGGACACGGCGATGCCGTCGCAGGGGACGCGCAGGGTCCGCGCCAGGTTGGGGACTCCGTCCGCCAACACGGGACACAGAATCGCCGCGCTCACGCCCGCTATGCCGGGGGCCGGCTCGGCTTCGTATACGCCCCAGCCGCGGTAGACCGGCACCTCCCGATCTTCGACGGCCCGGGCATCGTCGGAAGGATCGCCTTGGGGCCGCAGATCGGCCACGGCGACGACTTCCACCCCGGACTCGAGGAGCATCCGCGCCACGCGGTATCCCTCCGGATTGGCCACCAGGACGACGCCGCGGCGGAAAGGACGGACGGCGTACCGGCGCACCAGGCGCTGGGCTGCGGAGCCGAGCATCACGCCCGGCAAATCGTTGTTGTGGAACACGGCCGGTTGCTCGTGCACGCCCGTGGCCAGTACCACCGCCCGGGCCCGCAGCTTGGTCATCCGCTTGTGATCGACCAGGGCCACCCAGCCGTCGGCAAAGGCCCCGGCGGCGACGGTGCCGCGCCGAACGGACAGCCGACCTTCCCGTTCCAGCGCCTCGACCCGCTCGATGGGCGTGCGTTCCGCTTTTTCACCGTCGTAGCCGAGGGAGCCGCCGAGATGCGGATCCGCCTCGACCAGGATGACGGAGGCCCCCGACTCGACGGCCCGGGTCGCCGCCGCCAATCCCGAAGGACCCGACCCTACGACCAGCACGTCGCAGGCGTTGTACTCCTTGGGCGTGGGGCGGAAGGGTGCGTCGGGGTCGATGGCGCCCAGCCCCGCCATGCGGCGGAGGAACCGTTCCCAGTATGGGAACAGGGCCCGAGGCCGGTGAAAGGCCTTGTAATAAAACCCCACCGGCATGAGGGCGGAGAGGCGTTCCGTAAACCGGTTGTAATCGCGCCGCAGCCCGCCCCGCGTGTTGAGGCCGCGCACGTTCATGCCCTCGGCAAGGGGGGTGAGGTCCCCCCGCACGTTGGTCGCGTCGTCGAGGGCGAACAGGGCGTTGGCGTCGCCGTCCGCCAGGGTGTAGATGCCCCGGGGACGATGGTACTTGAAGCTCCGTCCGAGGATGCGTTCGCCGTTGGCCCAGAGGGCGCTGGAGATGGTGTCGCCTGCAAGCCCGACGCAGGACCGGCCTTCAAATGTAAATCGCAGTTCCCGGTTCCGGTCGATCCATTCACCCGCCGGCGGCGGCAGTCTATCGTTCATGAGGATCCATCTCGCTGTACAAATAGGTGCGCAGGAAGGTGTCGGTCAGGGTGTCCCGCTCGGCGATGAACCAGGTACCGCTCGCCACGTGGTACCACCATTCCTTCACCACCCCCGGCGCGCCGTCGGAAGGGTAGAGGTGCTCCGCCCAGGCGGCGTCATCCAGGGCGTCGGGATCGGGCAGGGGCCGGTAACGCCCGCCGTAGGCGAATTCCTGCTCGGGCCGCGGCCCGTTTATCGGACACGTGATGATCTTCATGTCAGTGTGCGATGGATGAGGAGCCCTTTTCGTCCACGAGGTCGAATTCTTCAAACCGGCTCAACCGATACGGGTGGATGAGGTCGGGTGCGCAGCCGTGCGCCACCGTCTCGGCCATGGTCTTGCCGCTGATGGGCGTGGCCTTGAACCCCCACGTGCCCCAGCCCGCGTCGAGGTAGAATCCGCCAACGGGCGTGACGCCCATGATGGGTGCGGAATCGGGCGTGAGGTCGCAGAGTCCCGCCCACATGCGCAGGATCTTGATCTCGGCCAGGAACGGGAACAGGCTGAGCAGGTCGGCGGCCAGGCGCTCGGAAAAGGCCAGGGTCGACCGCGTCGAGTGTACTTCATAGGGATCGATGGCCGAGCCCATGATGAGCTCGCCCCGGGACGTCTGGCTGAGGTAAATCTGGAGTTCCGCCGAACCCAGGATGATGTCGAGCCACGGCTTCAGCGGTTCCGTGACGCAGGCCTGCAGCGGCCGGACGGTAAGAGGAATGCTCAAGCCCGCCATCTTCGCGATCCGGGGCGTGAAGCCCGCCACGCACGAGAGCACCGCGCCCGCCTCGATGTAGCCTCGGTTCGTCTCGACGCCCCGGACCTGCCCCCCGGACACGCGGATCCCCGTCACCTCCGTCTGTTGGTGGATCTCAACGCCGCGACGGCAGGCTTCCCGCCCGTAGGCCCACGCCACCGCGTCGTGGCGCGCCGTGGCCCCCGGCGGGTGGTACAGGGCGCCCCGGATCGGCGGCCTTCCGCCGCAATTGAGATCGATGTACGGGCAGACCTTCAGCAGTTCGTCGGGACCGATGATCTCGCTGGAGAATCCGAACTCCTTGCTCACCTCGGCGCGCCGCCGGGCCACCCGCACCTGGGCCTCCGTGTGCAGCAGCACGTACTGCCCCCGCTCGCTGTAGAAGATGTTGAAGTCCAGTTCGTCGGACAGCCGCTGGAAGAGCCGCACGCTTTCCGCGTAGAACCGCACGCTCTCTGGGGTCATGTAGTTGGCTCGGATGATGGCCGTGTTCCGCCCCGTGCCGCCGCTGCCGATGTAGTGCTTCTCGAGCACCGCCACGTCTCGGATGCCGTGGTCCTTCGCCAGGTAGTAGGCCGCCGCCAGCCCGTGGCCGCCCGCGCCGATGATCACCACGTCGTAGCGCTTCTTCAGCCCCGGCGGGGTGTGGAACATCCGCGGCGCCGCGTACTTCCGCCGCAGCCCGTATTTCAGCAGTCGATAGGGCATGTCCGGGGTCCGCTTCTCCGCGCCGTCGCCATAGTCGTTTTACTTGCCTGCCTACGGAACCGGGGCCGCCTCCGCCTTGCGCTTCACCTCGCCTCCGCGCAGGCGTTCGGTCGCGGCGAGGTCCAGTTCATGTCGCCCGTCGTCGGCTTGATGTATGACCACGCCGTAACGGGTCCGGGCCCGGTCCGGCGAAATCAGGCCGTCCACCACGTCGCGCAGCACGCGCCGCGGGTGGCGCTTGAACGGCGAGCCCCAGCCGCCCGCGCCCGGGGTCACCAGCGTGACCCGGCCGCCCCGCGCCAGCGAGAAGGTCATCTTCGAATAGGGAAGGGGCTCGACCGGGCCGTCGGGGTGCTGGACCAGGCAGCGGGCGTTGCCGCCGGCCTCGCCACCCAGGGCTCCCCAGGGCCGGATCCGCGTGCGGTCGGTGCTCACCGTCACCACGGTGCCGGGACTCCGAACCTCGATCTCCCGCATCATGCCGAGGCCGCCCCGGTATTCGCCGGGCCCCTCCGAATCGGGTACCAGCCCATAGCGCCGCACCAGCAGGGGATAGGCCGCTTCGATGACCTCGACGGGCGCGTTGCGCGTGTTGGTCATGTGGCACTGCACCGCGTCCGTGCCGTCCAGGCCCGGCATGGCTCCCTGGCCGCCGGCGTAGGTCTCGACGTAGCTGTAGAGGCTGCTCGTCCGCTCGTCCCGTCCGCCGATGTTGAACATGCTCGTCACGCCGTTCGACGCGGCGGCGGAACGCTCGGGAATCGCCGCGAGCAACGCCCCGAAGAGGGTGTCGACGATGCGGGGCGCCACGATGATGGTGGCGTTGGCCACCGCGGCGGGCGCCTGGGCGTTGACGATGCTCCCTTCAGGGGCCTCGATGCGGATGGGGCGGTACGACCCCACATTGGGCGGAAGCCCCGGGTCGATGAGCACCTTCACCACGTAATAGCACGCCGATCGGGTGCAGGCGATGTTGCAGTTGATCGAGTCTTCCACCTGAGGGCTCGACCCGGCGAAGTCGAAGACGATGCCTTCGTCTTCCACGGTCACCCGGGCGCGGATCGTAAGAAACTCCGGCGTCCGCGACGTGCCCTCGATGTAGTCCTCGTACTCGTAGACGCCGTTGGGCACCGCCCGGAGGCCCGCCCGCATGCGCCGCTCGGAGTAGTCGAAGATGTGGCCGACGTACGCGTGAAGCCGCTCCCGTCCGTACCGCCGCGTCAGCTCCTCGAGCCGGCGAATGCCCCGGTTGTTGCACGCGAACTGGGCGTACAGGTCTCCCTCGACCTCGAGGTCGGTCCGGACGTTCTGCTTGATGATGTCCACCAGTTGGGTGTCCACCACGCCCTCGCGCACCACCTTCACCGGCGGGATCTGGAGCCCCTCCTGGTAGATGGTGCTCAGGCCCAGGCCCATACTGCCGGGGGCGTATCCGCCCATGTCCACGTGGTGCGCCATGTTGGCCACCAGGAACGCCAGGACGCCGTCCACGAACACCGGCGACACCACCGTAATGTCATTGAGGTGACCGGGACCCACCGGATGGGGCACGTTCACCATGATGTGGTCGCCCGGTCGAAGGTCCGTTGCCGGAAACTTCTCGAGCACCTGGTCGAGCACCGACGGCATGATGCCCAGGTGGATCGGCGAACCCAGTTCGGTCTGGGAGATCACCTCTCCTTCCGGCGTATACACCGCGCAGGAGCAATCGCGACGGTCCTTGATGTTCGTCGAGTAGGCCGCGCGGATCAGCGCCATGTTCATTTCGTCGGTAATCGACTGGAAGGCGTTGATGTACACCTGCACGCTGATCAGGTCGACGGTGCTCATAACGTCTTTTCCCGTTGAAAAGCCGGCCGTTCCGACATCGCGCCGTTTCCGGAGGGCCCGTCGTCGTACGCCGGAGCGATGCCAATCACCAGGTTGCGCCACTCGTCGACCTCGACGCGGCATCCGGACAGCACCACCGTGGTCGAGTCGAGCTGCTCGACGATGGCCGGCCCGGCGAATTCCGCGCCGGGTTCAAGGTCTTCCCGAGCGTACACGTCCGCCGAGGTGTAGCCGCCGTCCGCATAGATCCGGCGCCGCTCCCGAACCGGCGGGGCGCCTCGGGCGATCCGTTCTCCCCGGGGCAGGTCGGGTTTCGGCAGCTCTCCCACGGCCACCACCCGGAGGCTCACGATCTCCGCCTGCTCGTCGGGCCGGCAGTATCCGTACTGGTCCCGGTGGGCCTGGGCCAGTCCCTCGCAAAAGGCCGCCGAATCCGCCGGGCCGTAGTCTCCCGGGGGGATCTTCACCTCGAGCTCATAGCCCTGGCCGGCGTAGCGCATGTCGAGGCTGCGCCGGAACCGCACCCGGTCGGCAGGCACGCCTTCCTGTTCCATGTGGGCCTGCGCCCGGGCCTCGATCTCGCGGAAGGCCACGTTCAGCGCGTCCAGGTCCAGCGAGGCCACCCGCGCCAGGTGGGTTTGGGAGTAGTCGTGGCGGAAATCGGCCATGAGCAGTCCCAGCGCGCAGGTCACACCGGGTCCCACCGGCACAATCACCTTGGGAATGTCCAATTCCTGCGCGAGCGCGACGGCGTGGAGCGGACCCGCGCCGCCGAAGCTCACCAGCGCGAACTCCCGGGGATCCAGGCCCCGTTCCACAGACACCCGCCGGATCCCGCGGATCATCTCCGCGTTCACCACCCGCACGATGCCCTCGGCGGCCGCCTCGACGCTCAGGCCCATAGGGTCGGCCACGCAGCGCCGGATCGCCTCCCGCGCCCGCTCGGGGTCGAGGCGCATCTCGCCTCCCAGGAAGTTGTGCGGATTCAGGTAGCCCAGCACGAGGTTCGCGTCCGTCACCGTGGGTCGGTCGCCGCCCCGTCCGTAGCAGGCCGGCCCCGGGTCGGCTCCCGCGCTTTCCGGTCCCACCTGGAGCGCGCCGCCGGGATCGATCCAGGCGAGGCTGCCCCCGCCCGCCCCCAGCGTCTTGATGTCGATCATGGGGATCTTGATGGCGTGGCCGTCGATGTCGCTCTCCACCGAGAACGCCGGCTCGCCGTCGTAGGCCAGGCACACGTCGAAGCTGGTGCCGCCCATGTCGATGGTGATGATGTTGCGCTCGCCCATCATCCCGCACAGTTCCACCGCCCCCAGCACGCCCGCCGCCGGACCCGACAGCACCGTATGCACGCTCCGGGGGCCCGCCATCTCCCAGCCCATCACGCCGCCGTTGGACTGCATGATGTGGAGGTGGGCCCCCACGTCGATGCGCTCGAGCGATTCCATGATCCGGCGCAGATACCCCTCCACGATGGGCATCACATAGGCGTTAATCACCGTCGTGCTCATGCGCTCGTATTCCTTCATCTCGGGAAGCACTTCGCTCGACAGGCACACCTTCAATTCCGGGGCCTCTTCCTGCAGGATTTCCCGCACCCGGCGCTCGTGGGAAGGGTTCGCATAAGAATGGAGCAGGCACACCGCCGCCACCGGGATGCCCCGCCCCCGGATCTCCCGCGCCGCCGCTCGCACATCCTCTTCCGACAGCGGCGTCTCCGCTTCGCCGTCGTAGCGCAGCCGCTCGCCGACCTCGAAACACAGGTGCCGCGGAACGAAAGGACGGGGACGCTGCCGGCGCGGGTCGTACAGCCGGGGGCGCACCTGCCGCGCGATGGTCAGCACGTCCCGGAATCCCCGGGTCACGATGAGCGCCGTCTCCATGCCCTTGCGTTCGATCAGCGCGTTCGTGGCCACCGTGGTCCCGTGGATCAGGAACCCGATGTCTTTCGCCGCCACCCCGAAGGTACGCACCACTTTCTCGATACCCTGGACCACGCCCTCGTCGGGCGCGCGGGGCGTCGACGGCGTCTTGGTGAACCGGATGCGCCTGGTTTCCGGATCGATGAGGACGAGATCCGTGAAGGTACCGCCGACGTCGACGCCGAGACTGAGCATGGACCCGAGACCCTTCCTTGGCCGGAGGTTTAGTATACTTTTAATATACCCAAGCCCGGGCCCGACTTCAACCCTCCCGACGACGGCGCGCCCCGTCACCGGCCCCGACCGGATTTGCGCCGTCACCGTGGGTCCGGTCTATACTGTCCCGAAGTGTGGGATCGACGAAGCAACACCGCAAAGGGGGCCTATCGAAAATGGGTAACGAGGCCGTAGCCGTTCTGGACATCGGGAAGACCAACAAGAAAGTCAGCCTCTTCAGCCGCGATTTCGAGGTGTTGGCCGCGGAACGGGCTTCCATTCCGCCCCGGGACCACAACGGCATCGAGGTGGAGGACACGCCGTCGATCCTGTCGTGGTTCAAGCAGAACCTGGCGAGCCTGTCTCGCCACGCCGCGATCCGCGGCATCGCCGTGACCACCCACGGGGCCACCTTCGTGCTGCTCGACGAGACGGGCGCGCTGGCCCATCCCGTGATCTCCTATACCTGGCCCGGCGGATCGGTGATCCAGGACGAGTTCTACGAGACCTTCGGCTCCCCCCTCGAGCTGCACCGCCGCACCGGCACCCCGGACATCGGGTTCGTCAATATGGCCAAGGTCTTGTTCTACGTGAAGACGCGGATGCCCGAGGTGTGGACGCGGTGCCGCCACGGGCTGTTTTACGGCCCCTACTTCGGCTACGAACTCACGGGCGTGCGGGGCCTCGAGCCCACCTTCCCGGGGAACCACACCTACTTCTGGGACTTCACGAAGACGTCCTGGAGCAGCGTGGGCCGCGCCCTCGAGGCGGACCGGCTTTTCGGCGAGCGCCTCCAGAAGTCGTGGGACGTCCTCGGCCCCATACGCCCCGAATGGGCGCAGGAGACCGGCGTGCCGGCCGACTGCCAGGTCACCCTCGGGATCCACGACTCGAACGCCAACTACCTGCCGTACCTCGCCCAGGAACACACCGACTTCCTGCTCAACTCGACCGGGACCTGGTGCGTGCTGATGCGGCCGTCGAATACGGTGCACCTGACCGATGCGGAGATCGAGGCGAAGGTCTTCTTCAACCAGGACGCCTTCGCCCGGCCCGTTCGCACCAGCCTCACCACCTCGGGCATGGACTACGACGCCTACCGCGAGTTTACCGACGCGAAGGACGAAGGCGACCTCGACGCGGCCCGCCGCGTGATCCGCGAGCGCAGCCTCTTTGTGGTGCCGGGCGTGCTGCCGGACGCACGGGCCTTCCCGGGCGAGACGCCGCGCGTGGTGCGGGGCGACAAGGTCTATCCGCTGGACGATCTGCGCCGCGACGGCGGAAAACCCTTCTCCGAACTCGGTCAGGACTACTACGCGGCCCTCGACCTCGGGTTGGCCCTCGCCACCAAACGCATGCTCGGCCACTGCGGCATCGGATCCGAGACGACCGTGTTCATCGAAGGGGGCTTCGCCAAGAACCGCACCTACTGCCAGGCCCTCGCGGCCCTGTGCCCGACCCAGAAGTTCCGGCTCACCCGGGCCCGGGAGGGCACGTCCTTCGGCGCGGCCCTTACCGGATGGATGGCGGCCGACGGACTGAGCCTCGAGGAGGCGGGACGGCGCTTCACCATCGAGAGCGACCCCGTCGTCGCGGAAGACCTGGGCGACGTGACGGCCTACGAAGCGGCCTTCGACCGGAAGCTGGCCGAGACGGGGGCCGGGTCCCGGGTGTAGGGACGACCCGGCGCCCGACCCGAGTCAACGCGACCTAACCTAACGGCACGCGCCCGACAGGCCGAGCACTTCCTGCACCTTCTGGACGAATCCGTCCTGCGAGAAGGGTTTCTCGAGGAAATGGCTGCCCGGCGGCAGCACCCCGTTGGCGCCCACCGCCCGGTCCGTGTAGCCCGACACGAAGAGCACGTGGGAGCCGGGGTGCATCGTCGTCATTCGTTCGGCGAGTTCCGGCCCGCTCATATAGGGCAGAACCACGTCCGTGACCAGCAGGTCCACGGGCGCGGCATGACGGGCGGCCCGCTGGAGCGCCTCTGTGCCGTCCGCCGCCACCAGCACGCGGTAGCCGCAGTGGCGCAGGATCCGCTCGATGAGGTTGCGGACCCCCTCTTCGTCTTCGACCACCAGCACCGTTCGATCGGCGCCCACGACCACGGTCTTCGTGTCCGCGGGCTCGGACACGCTCGGCATTTCGTACACGCGGGGCAGGAGGATCTCGAAGGCGGTGCCCCGGCCTTCCTCGCTC